>JAJUHR010000325.1 GCA_029267795.1 Planctomycetota bacterium | reverse complement strand
GCTGGCCAGCGTGTGCGCCAGCGCCTTGGCGATGTTCTCGAACGCCCAACCGGGCATATCGGTGATCGCCAAGACCTTGGGCCGCGGGTCATCGGCCGGGGCCTCGGCGTGGCTTGCGCAAGAGCTGGGCGCGATCATACGGGCGCTCCGACCGGTTGCGACTCGGCTTGGGCCTGTGGCTGCGGCTGTGGCGCCGCGCACTGACTAGGCCAGCGGCGCGGCCTTTCGCTGCCCTGCACGATGGAGCCTTCGACGATCAAACCCGGGCACGCCAAGCCGTGGGGCCCCAAGTGTTCAGGCCGCTCGGGACCAAAGATATACCCCGCCAGGGCGTTGACGTGGAATCCGTTCTTATTCAGCAGCGTCTGGATCGTGGCGGGCGAGAACCAATAATTATGATCGGGGTTGACCTTCTCCAGCCCTTGGTGGGCATATATTAAGTTCTGAAACCGGAGGGCGTTAGGCACCGTAAGCAGCAGCGTGGTCGCCGGGGTCATCACGGTCCGCACCGCGCTAAGAAACAGCCCCGGGTTGTTGACGTGTTCGATCAGCTCCGCCGCGACCACCACGTCGAAGCGTATCTCTCCGACCTGGGCAAATGTCGCCGGGTCCTCTACATTGCCAAAGAAGAGCTTGTACCTGTCGCTGTCCGGGGGCAGCAGGTGGCGAAGAGAAGAATCCAGGTCGATCCCAACGTGCACCGCAGCGACCCGATTGATCATCTGGTGCAACAACGAACCGACCTGCGCCTTTTCCTGCGTCAAGCCCACGTCCATGAAGCCCAAGTCCAGGACACGCTTGCCTTTGCATAGGTTCAGGATGTAAGGCTCGCGGCGTCCCAGACGCAGCGGCGGGTATCGGTGGTCGTTGTCTAAAGGCATCGAAATGACCCTTCGTTGGAGAACAACAGCTTGGCACACATTCAACCTACCGCAGCGGCGGGCGCGTCTTCGAATCGACGCAGCACCCTGCCCACGAACCGCGGCCAGCTATACAGCTCGATTCCGCGGCGAGCCAAGGGCGCAGCCCACGCTTTCGGGGATTCTTCACAAAGCGTGGCCACGGCGTGGATGTGCCTTACCACGCACGGTTCATACGTCGCGAGGCTGACCTGCCGCGGCCCCACGCGGAAGGCGGCAATCGCCGCGGCCATCGGGGACCGCAGCCCACCCACGAATACCACCGCCGATGGACAAGCCTCCCGCAATCGGGACACCGCGGCGCACGCCCCGGCGAGCAGGTCGCCTTGGCGCGGAACACGCCAGCAACTCGCCAATGTGCCCTCGAGCCAGCCATCCAGGGGAACCCGTTCCCGCTGGGGAGACGCCCCCGTTTTCCAGATACGCAATGGCGGCTCACGGGGCTGGTCCTCGTCGGTCACGCAGACGACCACCCGCCGATCGCCAGCCGCGCCCGCTTCGATCAGTCGCCGAAGCGCCGCTACGTGTTCGGGCGAATCCAGGGAGGGAACGACCACGCCGATCGGGCCGCGAGGGTCCGCAAATTCATTGAGGCTTGGCCGCACGGGAGCCGAAGCGTGCGCCACGGCGCACGTCAGGCAATCGGAAAAGTAGATCGCGTAACCGATGTCGAACGGCGGGGCCTCTCCAAGCGTCGTGGGCGGTTGGCATAGCTGGTTCAAGACCAACGCCAGGGATTCCATCGCCAACTCGGGTTGACCTAAGGCCAGGCATTGGTCGGCTTCGCGCAGGATCTGCGCCACCGGGGCTGGCACCTTCGGTAATGGCGGAAAGTGGCGCAGCAAGTTCTTCACCACAAAGCGCTGCTCGTCCATACCCGCATTATCGGCCGATCAACCCCGCAAACACGACAGGTTCCCATACAAGAGCGTGTCCCCAGGCCATGAGACTGAGCCCCCCGGTTACCCACTCCCCGGCAGCGCCGAGCCCGGGGGAATAAAAAGGAGTGGCGATGGGATCATCGCCACTCCCGCATCAGTGATCGGATTGCCGCGCCAGCGCGGGCTCACCCGAGCGTAAGCCTCACCGTTACCCGAGTAATTGCAGCACGTTCTGCGGCTGGGCATTGGCGATCGCCAACACGTTTGTCGCGGCGTTGACCAGGATCTGCGAGCGCGTCAGGGCCGCGGTCTCGGACGCGAAGTCGGTGTCGCGGATCGCGCTCTCCGCGGCGCTGGTGTTCTCCAACGCCACGTTCAACGAGCGGATGGTGGCGCCGACCACGTTCTTCTGGAACGCGCCCAGCCGCCCTCGCAGGGTGGAAACTTGAGAGATCGCCGCATCGACGACCTTCTGGGCTTCTTCGAGGTTGCCGTTAACCACGTTGAACGATTCGCCGGAGCCCAAGTCGTCGAGGAACCCCACCGTCTTGCTGCCCAGGTGACGCACCGCCACGTTGCCGATGCCGACGCTGACCTGGTTGGAGATATTCACATCCGGCCCGAGGTTGAACTTGGCGCCGCCCCCGGTGATCACGAACGCGTCGAACGTGTCCCGCGTTTGCGCCCCGGAGTCCGACAGGCCGATGCTTAGATCCAGATAATCGGTGTTGACGCGCAGCACCTTGCCTTTGCTCGTGGCACGGATGGCGTTGACGATCGCCTCGACGTCCTGGCCGGCGTCCCGGATCGGGTTGGTGGCCGAGATAAAGGTCGCCGTCGCGGCGCTCAGGGCAATGTTCTCGTTGGTCGCGTTCAGGTCGTAGATCCCCGCCGTCGACGCCGACGTGTTGATCCCCCCGTGCTCGATCACGTCCACCGACACGAACTGGTCCGACCCGAACTCGTCGCTCTTGAGCACCACCCCCGTCCCGCTGGC
>JAJUHR010000425.1 GCA_029267795.1 Planctomycetota bacterium | reverse complement strand
CGGAAGCCCAGGCGCCGCCGTTGCAGCAAGCCGGGGCGTCGTTGCTGGGAAGCCAGGTGTTCGAGGCGGACGCGAACGTCGGCCGGGTGATCCGAGGGTTGAACGCGGCGCTGAGTCAGAACGGCGGAAGCGTGGTGTTGCGGCTGACCCCGCCCGAGCTGGGCGTGGTGCGGATTCAGATGCGTCTAGAACAAGGGGCGGTCAGCGCCCAGATACAGACCGAGAACGAGGGGGTGCGGACGTTGCTGAGCCATCAACTGGGGCAACTGCAACGGGCGATGGAGAGCCACGGGCTGGTGGTGGAGAAGCTGCAGGTTCAGACGGTGCAGGCCCCGGGGTCGGGGATGACGGGGGATCGCTGGGCGGAGGAGTCGGCGTCGGAGGGTCGCAGCCGGGGCGGGTTCGCATGGGGTGAGGGAAGCGGGCGGTCCCACGGGGAAAGCGAGGACGAGGGGCGGGGCCGTGGCGAGGACCGTTGGCGCGAGGTTTATCGGGATGCGGTCAACACGGTCGCGTGATCGGGTGGGGCGGGCGGTAGCGCGAAGGGTAGGTTTCACAAAGGAGTGTGACGTATGTCGGCGGGTGCGATTAGCGGAACGCGGTCCGGTGGCACGCCGGTTGCTTCAAATCCTTACGCGAACCTCAGCTCCGCTGAATTCATCGACGTGATGCTCAGCGAGCTGTCCCACCAGGACCCGCTGAACCCGCAAGACTCGACGAAGCTGCTGGAGCAACTGAGCAGCCTGCGGAACATCGAGAGCCAGTTGAAGCTGCAGGAACAGCTGGAGAGCCTGGTGCTGCAGAACCAGATCACGGCCGCATCGGCGATGATCGGCAAGCTGGTGGCGGGGCTGGATCAGAGCAACGAAATGATTCAGGGTCTGGTGACCTCGGTGCGGGTCGAGGGCGGCAAGGCGTCCCTGGAGCTAGACAGCGGCAAGACGCTGGCGATCGAGCGGATCACGCGGGTTCTGGAGCCGCCGGCGCAGTAGCGTCTCGCACCGAAAAGCGGGGGCGTGCCGAGAGCGGATCGTGAGTAGAGGGGGCGTGGCACCATTAAACCACCCCCTGAGGCGGGCGATGACGATCGAGAGGGATTTGCTTCGGATGCTTGAGCCGGCGGTTCGTCCCGTGGGGCTACCGGGGCCGGCGGTACAGCCGCGGGAGCCGTTGGAGTCGCGGAGCTTCGAGTCGCTACTGGAGGAAGCCAGGGCGACGGGTTCGGGGGACACGGCGGGGGCGGGGACGGCCGGGGAGGTCACCCAAGAGGCGGAGGGATCGCAAGGCGTGGCGGAGCCGCGCAGGCCGGCACCGGCGGGGTGGGTCGGGCGGCTGGGGAGCCTGGATCGGATCGAGAACGGTTCACTGCGGCGGCTGATCGGCGGCGCCGGGGGCGGGGCGAACGTGCCTTGAGCACGGCGGCGGCCGATTGCGGGGGTTCACTGAGGCACGGAGGCTACCATGGGACTGACTACGGCTCTGTATATCGCGTCGAGCGGTCTAACCAGCAATTCCGAGGCGATCTCGGTCTCGGGCAACAACATCGCCAACGTCAACACGACGGCGTTTAAGCGCAGCCGGGTGACGTTCGAGACGCAGGTGAGCACGATGCTGTCGCCGGGGTCGGCGCCGTCGGCGGAGCTGGGCGGGACCAACCCTTCACAGGTCAACCTGGGGACGCGGGTCGGCGCGGTGTCGCGCGACCTAAGCGACGGCGCGCTGCAGCCGACCGGTCGGAACACCGACCTGGCGATCGAGGGCAACGGGTTCTTCGTGCTCAAGGGCAACGGCAGGACGCAGTACACCCGCGACGGCTCGTTCCAGCTCGACCGGGACTTCAACCTGGTCAGTTCATCGGGGCGGCTGGTACAGGGTTACGGGGTAGACGAGGATTTCGT
>JAJUHR010000213.1 GCA_029267795.1 Planctomycetota bacterium | reverse complement strand
TATTGCAGACCTAAACGGCCGCCTGGAAGCGGTCCAGGATCGCCTCCAAGACTGGGGGGTTCAGGCGTTATTGGTCACCAATCGTAAGGACATCCGTTATCTGACCGGGTTTGTTGGGGAGGACAGTTGGGTGTTGATCGTAGCGGGCCGGGGTCGGCCGTTCGTGCTCAGCGACTTTCGGTTTCAGGAGCAGATCCGCCAGGAGGCGCCGCGGGCGGTGGTCCGCATTCGCCAAGCGACGCTGAGCGAAGAGTTGGCGAAGCTGGCGCGGCAGCTGCGGGTGAAGCGGCTCGGGCTGCAGCCGGACTACGTCACGCTGACGCAACGCAAGTCCCTAAGGAAGAAGCTGCAGAACGTGAAGCTGACCGCGGTGGAGGACGGGTTGCTCCAGCAGCGCGCGGTGAAGACCCCGGATGAGATTGCGGCCATCCGCCGGGCGATCCGCATCCAACAGGAGGCGTTCCGCAGGACGGCGGCCCAGATCAAGCCCGGTCAGACCGAGCAGCAGATCGCCGCGTTCCTGGAGTACCAGATGCGGTTGCTGGGCGCGGATGGACCGAGCTTTCCTTCGATCGTCGCTGCCGACGCCCACGCGAGCCTGCCCCATGCGATCCCCGGGTCGCGCAAGGTGCGCGAAGGGGGGACCGTGCTGATTGACTGGGGGGCGCGCTGGGGCGGGTATTGCTCAGACATGACCCGTGTCGTGGCGCTGGGGCGGATGCCGGCGAAGATCCGCCAGGTATACGAGGTGGTGCTCTAGGCGCAGCTCGCGGCCATCGAAGCGATCGCCCCGGGCAAGGCCTTGAAGGAGATCGACGCGGTGGCACGCCGGATCATCGCCAAGGCGGGCTACGGCCGTCGATTCGGGCACTCGCTGGGTCATGGCATCGGCTTGGACATCCACGAGCAGCCGACTTTGTCGCAGCGGTCCGTTGGGCAGTTGCAGCCGGGCCACGTGGTGACGGTCGAGCCGGGGGTGTACCTGCCGGGGGTCGGGGGCGTGCGGATCGAGGACGACGTGTTGGTCACCGAACGGGGTTATCGGGTGCTCAGTGATTTGCCCAAGGCACTGGATTCCGCCATCATTTGACTTCGATATTGGGGCGTTCGGCTGCTGGTGGTGTTTTTGGGGCTGCGGCGCGGTCGCCGCTTCGGAGTGAGATGCCGGGAATCAGGAACACGGCATGATTGACCTTAAGACCATCCGAGAACTGGCGAAGCTGATGGCGGCCAACGAGCTGTCCGAGCTGCACCTTGAGGACGAGAACGATCGGCTGACTCTTAAACGCGGCTGGGCGGAGGCGGGAGTGCGTTACCCGGCGGCGGGGCCGGGGGTGGCTCATGTAACGCCGCTGGCACCGACGGCGGTGCCCGGAGCCGCTGCGCCCGTGACGCCCCCCACCGCAGAGCCCGTGGGTGAACTGCACCCGATCGCCAGCCCGATGGTCGGCACGTGCTACCTGGCGCCGGCCCCGGATGCCAAGCCTTTCATCGCCGTCGGAGACACGGTGGAGCCGGAGAAGGTGGTTTGCATCATCGAAGCAATGAAAGTGTTCAACGAGATCAAAGCCGAGACCACCGGCCGGATCGAGAAGATCCTGGTGCGTAACGGCCAAGCGGTGGAATTCGGCCAGGCGCTGTTTCTTGTCAAGCCGGCGTGAGGGCGATGGATCAGGGGGGCCGGTTTTCTTACCGGGTTCATACTCGCATCACAACGCGTATCTGAAAACGACAGGGGTTTATGTTTTCGCGGATTTTGATCGCCAACCGAGGTGAGATCGCGGTGCGCATCATCCGCGCAGCGCGTGAGTTAGGCATCGAGACGGTGGCGGTGTATTCCACCGCGGACAAGGAATCGGCGCACGTGCGGCTGGCGGATCAGGCGATCTGCATCGGCTCGCCGGCCCCGGCCGACTCGTACCTGAACATCCCGCGGATCATCAGCGCCGCGGAGGTGGCCAACGTAGACGCGATCCACCCCGGGTACGGGTTCCTGGCCGAGAATGCCCACTTCGCGGAGGTCTGCCGGTCGTGCCGGATCGAGTTCATCGGCCCCAGCGTCGAGTCCATGAAGCTGCTGGGGGACAAGGTCGCGTGCAAGCAGCTGGCGATCAGGAACAAGGTGCCCACGGCCCCGGGTTCCAAGGGCAGCGTCTCCGACGAGGATCAGGCGCTGAAGGTGGCGCGGGACATCGGGTACCCGGTGATCATCAAGGCGGCGGCGGGCGGCGGCGGGCGGGGCATGCGCGTGGCACACAACGACATCTCGCTGCGGGCCGGGATGCTGCAGGCCATGGCCGAGGCGGAGGGCGCCTTCGGCGACGCAACGATCTACATCGAGAAATTCCTCGAGAAGGCCCGCCACGTGGAGGTGCAGGTCCTCGGCGACCAGCACGGCAACCTGGTGCACCTGTTCGAGCGCGACTGCACGATGCAACGCCGCCACCAGAAGCTGATCGAAGAGACCCCCTGCCCGGTCCTGGACGAAGACCACCGGCAGGAGCTGTGCAAGGCGGCGGTGAGGCTGGCCAAGGCGGCGGGGTACTTCTCTGCGGGGACGGTCGAGTTCCTCATGGACGCCCAACAGCGGTTCTACCTGATGGAGGTCAACACCCGCGTGCAGGTGGAGCACCCGGTCACGGAGCTGCTGACGGGGGTGGACATCGTTAAGACGCAGATCCTCGTGGCGGCGGGCGAGAAGCTGCCCTTTGGCCAGGGTGACATCATGTGGGACGGTCACGCGATCGAGGTGCGCATCAACGCCGTGGACCCGGAGAACCACTTCGCCCCCTGCCCCGGCAGGATCGAGCTGTTCGACCCGCCTGGCGGTCCGGGGGTCCGGGTGGACACCCACTCCTACAGCGGCTACAAGGTCCCGCCCAACTACGATTCGATGATCGCCAAACTGATCGCCCACCAGCCGACACGCCAACAGGCGATCGCGACGTTGCGGCGGGCGTTGGCCGAGTTCCGGGTGTCCCCGATCAAGACCACGATCCCGCTCCACGCCGAGTTGATGCGCAACGGCAGCTTCCTGGCCAACGATGTGGACATCCACTTCGTCGAACGCCTGCTGGAGAACAAGTCGAGCTGACGCTGACCGCATGGGCGTTCGAGAGGTCGAGCCTCAGGAAGCGGGCCAATCGCCGGTGAAGACCTCGGTGGCGGGGCCGGTCATGTAGACGTGGTTGTCGTCCGCACGCCAGTCGAGGGTCAGGTCGCCGCCGGGCAGGTGGGCCTGGAGGTTCCGGTTGGTCTTGCCGGCGAGCACGCCGGCCACGCACACGGCCGAGGCGCCCGTGCCGCACGCGAGCGTGACGCCGCTGCCACGTTCCCAGGTGCGCATGGTGACCTCGCCGGGGCTGTGGACCTGGACGAAGTGGACGTTGATGCGCCGAGGGAACATCGGGTGTTTTTCGATCAGCGGGCCGACCGACACCAGCGGGACGCGGGCGACGTCCTTGCAATAGAAGACCACGTGGGGGTTGCCCATCGAGACGCAGGTCATCCGGTAGTCCAACCCGGCTTCTTGCAGCTGCTGGAGGGGGGCGGCCGAGTCCCACGGAATCTTCGAAGCCGTGTCGACCTGCACCGCTGGGCGGCGTCCGTCGGTTTGGATATCCACGGGCACGCGCGCCGGATCCAGGACCGGCTGGCCCATGTCGACGGTGGCCCGATCCACCCTGCCGCCGGGGTCCAGGGTGTACCGCAGCGTTAATACCCCGTTGCCGGTCTGGATGCGCATAGGGTTGGCGCGGCTCAGGCCGCGGTCGTGGGCGAACTTGCAGACGCAACGGATGCCGTTGCCGCACATCTCGGCCTCGGAGCCATCGGCGTTGAACATGCGCATGCGGATGTGGGCGTCGATGCCCTCGCCGGGGGGCAGGACGAGGATCAACCCGTCGCCGCCGACGCCGAAGTGCCGGTCGGAGATTTTACGGGCCGCCGCGGCGGGATCGGGGACGCGTTCCTCGAACCCGTTGACGTAGATGTAGTCGTTGCCGAGGCCGTGCATCTTCACGAAGCGCATAAACGGGCTTCCAGAAAAAGCGGTGTGGTTGCCGGAGACCGGATTATAGGGAGTCCCCCGATTGGAGTTGTCAGACAGAATGACGACGGAGCTTGGATGGGGCTTGGATGGAACTTGAGGGGGGCGAAACCGATCAGATCGGCAGCGAATCCAACCAGGGCGAGAACCAGTAGGCGAGCACGCCCAGGCTGATCAGGGCGGCAGCGGTGGCGATT
>JAJUHR010000003.1 GCA_029267795.1 Planctomycetota bacterium | reverse complement strand
TGGGAGGTGTCCAGGAGCGTCAGCGACAGCGGCCGGCTGATCCCCAGGGCCAGCAGCTGCGTGCCCTGGTCCTCGCGTGGCGCGATGGGGTAGATCAGCGGCTGCGGCTCGCCGTCCCGCTCCACGGTGAGCTCCAGGGTCTGCTCGCGCCCGGCCAGCGCGGCCTTGACCGCCACATCGGTAAAGTCGGTGACCGAATCACCGTCGATCTGGGTAATCCGGTCGCCGGGGCGAAGGCCCTGGTAGGCCGGATCCCCTTCGTGGCCGCGGGCAGCGGTGGTCGCGGCGGGGCTCTCTGGCACCACGCCGCCAACGATCGCCGGGGGAAACTCGACCCCAGCCCGGAACGCGATGATGAAAAACAGCGCCCCGAAGATCAGGTTCATCACGACCCCAGCGCTGACCACGCAGGCCCGGGCCCAGATCGGCTTGCGGTTAAAGGAACGCGCATCGTCGCTGCGCGCCGAGGGGTCCAGGTCGTCCTGGCCGAGCATCTTGACGTAGCCGCCCAGGGGAAGCCAGTTGAGCCGATATTCGGTCTCCCCAAGCGTTTGGGGTGGGGCGCCGGCTTTGACCCGCTCTTCGTATTCGGGTTCGCTGGACCCACGACGGAACCCCAGGCCGCGCCGCCAGGACACGATGCACTGACCAAAGCCGATGGCGAACTGCGTCACCCGGATCCCGACCCATTTGGCGGCAAGGAAGTGGCCCAGCTCGTGCACGAAGATCAGGAACCCGAAACCGATGATCAGGCTCACGGTAGCGCCGAACGATTGCAGGTGGGGCATCAAGTATTCCATGGGAGGTGCGTGTGTGGGTCACCCGTGGTTCGAAAGGCATTCCCCGTCAGGCGCTGAGCCTCCTTGAGACGAACTCCCTCGCTTGGCGGTCGGCGTCCAGGACGTCCTCCAAAGACCCTACCGGGCGGGCGGGCACGGCGTCCAGGGCGGCCTCGACCAGTTCCACGATCTGGCCGAAACGGATCCGCCGATCGAGGAACGCCGCCACCGCGGCTTCGTTGGCGGCATTGAGGATCGCCCCGGCCGTGCCTCCCTCCTCGATCGCCCCGTAGGCCAGCTTGATCGAACGGAACTTCTCGAAGTCGGGCTGCTCGAATTCCAGCTTACTCAATGTCGACCAATCCATCGCCCGGCTGCACCCACTGACCCGCTGAGGGTACATCAGGGCGTATTGGATCGGCGTTTTCATATCCGGCGGGCCAAGCTGGGCCAGGATGGAGTGGTCCGCGAACTCGACGAAGCTGTGTACCGTGGACTGCGGGTGAATGATGACGTTGATCTTTTCTGGCGGCAGGTCGAAGAGCCAATGGGCCTCGATAACCTCCAGGGCTTTGTTCATCATGGTGGCCGAGTCGATCGTGATCTTGGGCCCCATGCTCCAGGTCGGGTGGTTCAGCGCCTGCTCGACGGTGGCGTTCCACATCTCTTGCTTGGTAGCTGTACGGAACGGGCCGCCCGAGGCGGTCAGGACGATCCGGCGGATCGCGCGGGCGCCTTCGCCGCCGGTTTGGCCGTGCACGCACTGGAAGATCGCCGAGTGCTCGCTGTCGACCGGGATCAACCGGGCCCCATGCCGGCGCACCAGGGGGGTGACCAACTCGCCGCCGGCGACCAGGGTCTCCTTGTTCGCCAGACCGATGGTCCAGCCCTTGCGGATGGCAGCCAGCACGGGCACCAACCCCGCGACGCCGACGATCGCGGCGCTGACGTCCGTGGCGTCGGCCTCTTCCACCAGCTGCACCGCCGCCTGGGGGCCCGAATAAACCGTGACGCCGGGCAACGCCGCACGCAACGCTTCGGCTTGGCGCTGATCGTGGATGGCCACCGCCGGCACCCGCAGCCGCCGGGCTTGCTCGATCAGCGGCTCGACCGCACGGCCGGCCGCCAGCCCGACAACCTGGATCGGTTGCAGGTCCTGCCGCTCAGCTACGGCGTTGAGGTGCTCGACGACCTCCAGCGTGCCGATGCCGATGCTCCCGGTCGAGCCCAACACCACCAACCGCCGGGAGGTCTGGCCCGGAGGGGGGGATGCGGGTGAGGGTGCGGCGACGGGCGCGGGCCGCGGCACGGCGCCAACGGCGGGCGTATGGAACAGGTTGGATCGTGCGGACCTTTGCATATTCCGTCCTGCAGCCTGGTTCTGCTCTTGCCCCTGAATCGGGGCGATCTCGCTCGCCACGCGGTTCTTTTACACTCTACCGCATCCGCTCGGCCGCACCCAGCCGGGCCGTTTGCACTGCGGATCCATGCGGGCCATCGGCTCCTGTTGCCCACGGGCACAACCGCTAGGGCGACTGGACCAGCGGCCGGCTGAGGATTAGGCCGAGGTCGAAGGCTCCCCGAAGCCGTTGTCTGCGGCGGGTCCAGGGGACGAGTCTTGCCCTTCTTGCCCTTGAGGCGCATCGCTCCCTGCAACGGGCTGAACCCCGCTGCGCCGGCGCGGTCTTCGGCGCCGCCGTCGTGACGGGGCGCTGCCCGCCTGGCCGTCGCTCGACACCGATGCTTGCGGTGCATGGGGGTGGGTGGTTCGCGGTTGGGGCGTTGAGCCCGCTGCAACGGGTCGTTGCGGAACCCCCGGAATCCCCGGAATCCCCGGAATCCCCGGAATCCCTCTGCTCGAAGACGATCCCTGGGTTGCCCCGGCCTCTGTAGCGCTTGCGACATTGGAGGCGGCGTGCGGCGTGCCGCCACGACCTCCGCGGCGACGGCGGCGGCGCCTGCGGCCCGTGGAGCCGTTACCCGCCGGGGCAACCTGAGACGGCCCAGCGGGTTGGGCGGCTGAGACGCTCGGTGCTCGGCCGATCTCCGCCCCGGCTTCCATGTCCGATCCGGCCTGAACGGTATGCCGCTCGGCCGGCTGGCCGGAAGCGCCGATGCCCGCGGGCTCCCGCGCTGCCTCGACTTCGGCAGTTTGCGTGGGGGGGGCGCCGTCGCCTCGTCCCCGCCCTCCGCGGCGCCGACGCCGACGCCGACGCGACTTGGCCTCCTCCTGACCCGCGGCAGCCGGCGGCACCTGCTCGAAGCCGGGCCGCTTCTCGGCGGGCCGGGCGGCCCCCGCGGACACGGCGAGCTTCTGCTCCGGGGGCTCTTGCTCCGGGGGCTCTCCCGTGGTGTCGGCCTCGGGCAGGTCTTCCTCCGTCAGCGATACACCCAGTTCTTCCAGGTCCGTCTCGGCCTCCGCCAGGTGCAGCTCCACCATCGCCGGTTCTTTCAATTGGCTCAGCGATTCGAAATCGACCGCAACGCCCCGGGCGTCGTAGGCGTCCAGCTGCACGAAATCGATCGTCGTCCCGCCCACCCGGACGAGCACGGATTGGCCCATCTGCTGCTCGAGTCTGACCAGGTTGGCCCGCCGGCGGTTCAGCAGGTGGAACGCCACGTCGGGGCTGACCGTCAGTTCGATGCGGGTGACCTCCGGCCGGTGCATCGCCAGCGCCAGCCGCCGCATCACATCGAGCACCACGGATTCCGGGCTCTTGACGTGGCCCAGCCCGTGGCACCCGGGGCAATCGATGTAGACCGAGCTCTTCAGCGACGGCCGCATGCGCTGGCGGGTCATCTCCACGATGCCGAACTGGCTGATCGGCAGCACACGCGTGCGGGCGCGGTCCATCTTCAGGTGGTTGCGCAGGCGTTGCTCGATGGCCCGGCGGTGCTGGGGCTTGCGCATGTCGATCAGGTCGTTGACGATCACGCCGCCCAAGTCGCGCAGCCGCAGCTGCCGGCAGATCTCGTCCACCGCCTCCGTGTTGGTCTTGTACGCCGTGGCCTCGGGGTCGCTCGTGTCGCGGGTCGAGCCGCTGTTCACGTCGATCGCCACCAGGGCCTCGGTGGTGTCGATGACCAGCGACCCGCCCGAGGGCAGCGGCACCTTCCGTTGGTTGATGTTCTCGATCTGCTGCTCGATCCCGTAGCGGTGGAACAGCGGCACCGGGTCGCGGTACACGAACACCTTCGTGCCGGACCGCGGGCTGGCGATCGCCAGGAAGTTGCGGGCCCGGCGGGCAGCCGTCTCGTCGTCGATGACGATCCGCTCGATGTGCGTCGAGAACACGTCGCGGATCGTGCGGATGACCAGGTCGGACTCGGTGTACAACTCGCCGACGCCTGGCGTGGTCTCCATCCGCCGGCGGATCGCCTTCCACAGGCGCAGCAGGTACGCCAGGTCGCGCTTCAGGTCGGTCTTGTTGCGACCGATGCCCGCCGTCCGCACGATGAACCCGAAGCCCTTGGGCGGGTTCAGCTCGTCGAGGATCTGGCGGATCTGGCGGCGGACCTCGTCGTCCTCGATCTTGCGCGACACCCCCAGCCGCTCCATATCCGGCAGCATCACGATGAACCGGCCGGGGATCGAAAGGTAGCTCGTCAGCGTCGGCCCCTTGGTCCCGATCCCCTCCTTGAGCACCTGCACCAGGACATCCTGCCCGCGGCGCAGGCACCGCTGGATCGGCGGCCGCTCCCGCCGCGGCGTCTTCTGCCCCACCCGCTCGCTCTCCTCGCGCGCTTCACCGGGGAAGTACTTCGGGTGCAGGTCGGAGATGTGCAGGAACCCGTTGCGGTCCAGGCCGAAGTCGACGAACGCCGCCTGGATCGACGGCTCGACCGACACCACCCGGCCCTTGTAGATGTTGCCGACGTGAGACTCGGCGCTGGCACGCTCCTGATAGAACTCTTCAAGCCGGCCGTCCTCGACGATGGCGATTCGGCATTCCTCGCCGGGGACGTAGTTGATCAGCATTTCTCTTTTGGTCATGACGTTCCTAACTGGGTGCTACCACTGGGCGGCCGAGGCGACACCTCGCGCGTCGCCCCGCCACGCTTCCCGCGGCTCGGAGCCTTCACCCGCCAGGCCCCTCGGTGGCCGATGCACGCGTATGCCCTGGGGCGATCGACCGCAGCCGCGTCGCATGGGCCTAGACCTCGACGTTCCTCCCGTCCATGGCCTCGGGCACGACCCGCGACAGCTCGTCCCGCAGGTAGTTGTGAATCTCCCGATCCGAGTCGAACCCGGCCACGCGCCGCGCCACCCGCCGGCACTGGTCGATGCTCACCGACCGGATGATCTTCTTAATCTCCGGGATCGCCGGCGGCGTGATCGACAACGACCGCAGCCCCAGCCCGATCAGCAGCATCACGAACTCCGGTTCGCCCGCCACCTCGCCGCAAAGGCTCACATCGATGTTGGCGCGATTGCCCGCGCGGATCACGTTCCGCATCAGTTGGATCACCGACGGGTGGGCCGCGGAGTACAGGCTGGCGATCCGCTCGTTGCTGCGGTCGACCGCCAGCGTGTACTGGATCAAATCGTTGGTCCCGATGCTGAAGAAGTCCACCTCGCGGGCCAGGGTCGTCGCCTGCAGGGCCGCCGAAGGCACCTCGATCATGACACCCACGGGGATGTCGGAGCCGTAGGGGGTCCCCTCCTCGTCCAGGTCCTCACGCACGTCGTTGAGGATCATCTTGGCCTGGCGCAGCTCGGTGATGCTGCTGATCAGCGGGAACATGATCCGCACCGGCCCCTCGGTGCTGGCCCGCAGGATCGCGTGCAGCTGCGTCTTGAACAGCGGCAGGTTTTGCAGGCACAGGCGGATCGACCGGCAGCCCAGGAACGGGTTGCGTTCGGATTGCTGCTCGTCGCCCCCCAGGCTCGCGATCTTGTCCGCGCCAAGGTCGAGCGTACGGATCGTCAGCGGCCGGCCTCCCAACGCCCGGATCGCCTTGCGGTACGTGGCGTACTGGTGCTCCTCCGTCGGCTCCTCGGTGCCCGCCAGGAACAGGAACTCGGTCCGGTACAGGCCGATCCCGCTGGCACCCTTCTGGATGGCGGCGTCGATCTCGCTGGGGAACTCGATGTTGGCCAGGATGTTGACCTGCGTCCCGTCGGTGGTCTGGGCGGGCAGGTGGGCGACCTTGTCGAACCACGTGCGCAGCTCGGTCATCCGCCGCAGCTCTTCGCGGTAGCTCATGAGCTTGTCGGCGTCGGGGTCGACGATCACCACGCCGTTGTTGCCGTCGACGATCACCGTGTCGCCCGTGCTCACGTGCGAGGTCAAATCCTCCAGGCCGACGATCGAGGGGATCCCCAGCGCGTGCGCGAGGATCGCCGTGTGGCCCGTCCGCCCCCCCGCGTCGGTGGCGATCCCCAGGATCTTCTTGCGGTCCATCGCGGCGGTCTGGCTGGGCGTCAGGTCGTGGGCGATCACCACCGCCTGGCTCCGCAGGTGGGACAGCTCCGCGCGTTTGCGGCCGATCAGGTGGCCAAGCACCTGCCGCTCCAGGTCCCAGATATCGGCGGTGCGGTCACGGAAGTAGCGGTTGTCCTGCTGGCGGAACGCCTCGGCCCAGCCCCGCATCACGGTGTACACGGCGTACTCGGCGGTGATGCGCTCGGCCTCGATCAGGTGCCGAAACTGCCCCGTCAAATGCTTGTCCTTGAGCATCCCGATGTGCGAGCCGAAGATGCCCGCCAGCTCCGACCCCACCGCCGCCTCCGCCTTGGCGCGCAGGTTCTCCAAGTCGCGCGCGGTGGCCGCCAGAGCCCGGTCCAGCCGCTGCAATTCCTCGGGCACCTGCGACTCGGCGACCGCCCGCTTGGGCACGGGCTGGTCCTCGGCGTCGAGGACGATCGCTCGGCTGATGGCCACGCCGGGCGAGACTGGGATGCCTTTCTTAATCAGCATGGTGGCTGTCGGTGCCGACCGGGACGCGCCGCCGCAGCTTCCAGTTCCAGGCGGCCGGCGGCGCAGGGCTACAAGCCGCCTTCCGCGGCTAGGCGCTTGGCCATGTCGGTCTGTTCCCAGGCGAAACTCGGCCGACCGAAGTGGCCGTGGCGGGCGGTCTCGCGGTAAATCGGGCGGCGTAGCTTCAAGTGCTCAATAATCCCGCGGGGGGTCAGCGGGAAGTGCCTGCGGACCAATCGGGCGATCTTGCCCTCATCGATCCGGTTGGTCTGCTGCGTGTCGATCAGCACGCTCACCGGCTCGGGCAGACCAATGGCGTACGCCAACTGGACCTCGCACACCTCGGCGAGCCCGGCCGCGACGACGTTCTTGGCGATGTACCGCGCCATGTAGCTGGCCGAACGGTCCACCTTGGTCGGGTCCTTGCCGGAGAAAGCCCCGCCGCCATGGCATCCCCGCCCACCGTAGGTGTCGACGATAATCTTCCGCCCCGTCAAGCCCGTGTCGCCGTGTGGCCCGCCGATCTCAAACTGCCCCGTCGGGTTCACGTGGATCACGGCTGTGTCCGAGTCGTATAGTTTTTTCGGCATCACCGGCTCGATGATGTGTTTGATCACCGCTTTCTTCAGCTCCGCCTGACGCTTCGAGCCGTTCCACTGCGGCGAGTGCTGCGTCGACAGCACGACCGTATGGATCCGCCGGGGCTTGTTCCCGTCGTATTCCACGGTGACCTGGCTCTTGGCGTCCGGGCGAAGCCCCTTGATGATGTTTTTCTGCCGCACGTACGCCTGACGCTCCATCAGCCGATGCGCCAGGTCGATCGGTAGGGGCATCAAGGAGGGCGTCTCCCGGCACGCAAAGCCAAACATCAACCCCTGGTCCCCGGCGCCTTCCCGGTCCACACCCATCGCGATGTCCGACGACTGGCCGTGGATCGTCCGCAGCACGGCACAACTGTCGGCGTCGAACTTCATCGTCGGGTCGGTATACCCGATCTCGCGAAGCGTCTGGCGCACCGTCTCTTCAACGTGGTTCAACGCCCGCGTCGCCTTGCCGTTATGGACCGTCACCTCGCCCGCCACCACGACCAGCCCCGTGGTGCACAGCGTCTCGCACGCGCAGCGAGCCATCGGGTCAGCCTTAAGCAAACTATCGAGCACAGCGTCGGAGATCTGGTCCGCCACCTTGTCCGGGTGACCCATCGACACCGATTCGCTCGTAAACAAGTGAATGCCGTTGGTGTAATTCGCTGCCATGGCGCTCCGATCTCAACTTAAATTGGGACTGCAGGTTAATTACTTTTTGTACCAAGCCCGCCCCGCGGCGGCAACCGCAGGTTCCAGCCAACCCAAACAAAGATTTTATGCGTTCTCGAGCGCTTCTGCAGGGGACGCTGCGAGTTCTCACCGGTGTTCGTACCAGTGAACGCGCTCTTCGCGAGAAACGGGCCGTCGCTCCAAGCGTCCGTACGACCATGACCGGACCACCGACCCACCCAGGGCCCCCGCTATACTCTTGCCAACCGGGGCTGGGGTTTCGCGGTCAGACACCCCTATCGACCCTCGAAAGGACCGGCGTATGGATCCCAACCAGTATCGGATCGAACAAGACTCGATGGGCCGGATGCGGGTGCCCCAATGGGCGCTATGGGGGGCCAGCACCCAGCGAGCTGTAGAGAACTTCCCCGTCAGCGGCCGCGGGATACCTGCGGAGGTCGTCCGGGCGTTCGGGCTGCTCAAAGCCGCTTGCGCCAAGGTCAACAAGGACTTGGGCAAACTCCCTGCGGCGGTCGCCGACGCGATCGTCGATGCCGCCGAGGAGATCGCCGCCGGCCAGCTCGACCAGCATTTCGTAGTGGACGTGTACCAGACCGGCTCGGGCACCAGCTCGAACATGAACGTCAACGAGGTGATCGCCAACCGCGTCAGTCAAAAAACCGGTAAACCGATCGGCTCCAAGACCCCCGCCCACCCCAACGACCACGTCAACATGGGCCAGTCGTCCAACGACACGTTCCCCACCGCCATGCACGTGGCCGCCGCGGTAGCGCTGCACAGCCAACTCAAGCCGGCCTTGTCGAAGCTCCACGCCACGTTGAGCGGGCAGGCCAGCCAGTGGGACTCGATCGTCAAGATCGGCAGGACCCACCTGATGGACGCCACCCCGATCCGCGTCGGGCAGGTCTTCGGCGGGTACGCCTCGCAGGTGCAGCACGCCTTGGCCCGCGTCGACCGCGCCGTCGACGCGCTGGGCGAGCTGGCCATCGGTGGCACAGCCGTGGGCACCGGTATCAACACCCACCTCGAATTCGGCTCCCGCGTCGCGGCGGAGCTCTCCCGCCGCACCGGCCTGAACTTCCGCGAAGCGGCGAACCACCCCGAAGCCCAGGCCGCCAAGGACGGCTTCGTCGAGGCCTCCGGCCAGCTCAAGGCCGTCGCCGTTGGCCTCTCCAAGATCGCCAACGACATCCGCTGGCTCGGCAGCGGACCGCGCTGCGGCCTCGGCGAGCTGATCCTCCCCGCGATCCAGCCCGGCTCGTCCATCATGCCCGGCAAGGTCAACCCCGTCATCTGCGAATCGGTCATCCAGGTCGCCGCCCGCGTCATCGCCAACGACACCGTGATCACTTACGGCGGGTTCGGCGGCGTCGGCTCGATCCTCGAACTCAACGTCGCCATGCCCGTCATGGCCGACGCGATGATGGAGTCGATCCGATTGCTCGCCAACGTCTCGCACGTGTTCGTGGATAAAGCCCTGGCTGGCCTGAAGGTCAACGAGCGGCGCTGCCGGGAGCTGATCGACCAGTCCCTGATGATGTGCACATCACTGGCCCCGGAAATCGGCTACGACAACGCCGCCAAGCTCGCCAAGCAAGCTTACGAACACAACAAGACGATCCGCCAGCTGGCCCTGGAACAGCGGCTGATGGACGAGAAAAAGCTGGCCGAGCTGCTCGACCCCGAGGCGATGACCCACCCGGGCATCTCCGCAGGTGGCGAGGGCGGCTGAACACCCTTTAAGTTTGGCCGGGCTCCACACCGCACGAGTAGAGCGGGTCAATCGCAGCAAACCCGCCGATAGCCGCGGGTGGTAACCCGCAGTCGGTGGCTGAGGCAGACCGTAGCGATGCCGTGGTTTTTTTGTAGGTCCGGGCCTGCCCGGACACGATGATTCCAATTGGCCAGCAAGCAAGGTAGCGTGGGTTGAGCGCAGCGAAACCCACCGCCCCCTTTCGCGTGTACTGGCTGCCTGGGAGTCAGCAGGGTGCCACACAGCATGCCGCAGGCTGCTGTGTGCAGGAAAACAATAGACTCGTAGGGCGGGGCTTTGCCCCGCCAATCGCTCGGGTGCCACCGCTTGCTTGCAAGCGGTGCTTCTCCAAGGCTTCTTTTCCAAAATCAATAGCCACGGGTGGCAACCCGCGGTTCTCTTACCCCTCTCCCTCGAGGGAGAGGCCGGGTGAGGGTGAATCTGCCGGCCACCGTGTGGCTGGAGCAGTAGGGCAGGTCATCGACCTGCCTCTTGTAGGGCGGGCTCTCGTAGGGCGGGACCTTGCCCCGCCAACGATTTAGAGTCTCCAAGTTTTGGCGCAATCACGGCTCCGCCTGGGGAGGCAAGCCCGCGGTTGGGCCAGGCACGATCCCGTATCCTCGCAATCGCTCGATCAAACCGGGGATCGACGAGTCGATGCCGTAGGCTTGCCGCAGGGCCGTGGCTGCGGCCTTACGATCCCCGATCGATTCATAGAAGTCCGCCATCGCCAGGTAGGGGGTCGGGTCGTCCGCCCGGGAGAACCTCACCGCCTTCTGAAACGCCAGTTTCGCCCCGTCAGCGTCGCCCATCTTGTGCAGGTAAATCGCCTGCCGCACGTAAGACCGCGTCGTAGGTCGGTCTTCCACCGCCTGTTTGAGCATCGCGTGCAGGCGGTCCTTTTGCTCCTGCCGATAGAGCACCTCGGCCATCGCGTCGAGAATATCGTCGGTTTCAAGGTGGTTACCCCGGAGGCTCAAGGCCTTGTCCAGCAGCAGCTGGGCCTCGATCAGTTGGCCTTGCTCGGTACGGATCTTGCCTAGGTAATACAGGCTTTTCCAGTCGGTGGGGTCCTGCCGCATGGCCTTGGTGAAGCGGTCGTCGGCCCGGTCCAGGTCGCCGGCTTCCACCGCGTCCATGCCCTGGCGGCGCAGCAGCCGGTTGGGCTCGCAACCCGTGGCAGACATCAGCATCATGACCCCGGGCAGCGCAAGCACCACCAGCCGTAGACGGATCGGTGTATTAAGAAGCATCGGCAGCGTCCTGTAGGGTTGTGGTTCGGCGCAGGATTCAGCCCGCCGGTCGGCGCAGATCCTTCCTCGCCGGGCGCGAAGAGCATAAACGCCTGGGCGTGGACTGACAAGGAAGTTACGCTGGGCCTGATCGGGCAGTTCAGCAGCAACCACCACAACGCTGCGGGCGCCGACAGGCCTCGAGCGTGTTTCGTTTGAGTGTACAGGTTTTGCGTGTGGGGGTGGCTGGAGCCCAGCGCAGTAAAGCCCAGGGACCCCCGGAATTAGCCGTAGTATCGCTCCGCTCCACCACATCCACGCCAAGCCCCATTACGATACAGCCTAAGGGGGGAAACGCTCTATTCTCTGCGAGCCTTTAGGGAGGTACCCACCATGAAACCCCTCCGCACCTTGTTGCTCATTCATCAAGCCCCCGGTGGCTCGCATTACGACTGGCTGTTGGAAGACCCGTTGCTCTGCGACGAACGGGCCCCCCTGTGGACCTATAGGCTTCAGTTGTCCATCGCGTTTTGGGGACACGCGCGGGCGTTCGATCTGGAGCCCATCGGGTTGCACCGCCGGGAGTACCTGGAATATCAGGGCCCGCTCACCGGCAGGCGGGGGTCTGTTCGGCAGATCGACCGCGGCTGGTACCTTCCCAGGCAATGCTTGGCTGACAAGCTCGTGCTGGATCTAACCACACGGCTTTTCAAAGGCGTCGCCCTGCTGTCCAAGGTATCCGCCAGCCTCTGGCGAGCGCAAACGTTCGGATGCTCCAGTCCGCGTGATTGGCGATGGCGAACCGGCGTCTTTACGCATGGAGATGGCTGCCATACAATCGCCCCTCTCCCGTGACGGGTCCGCGTAGCTCAATTGGACAGAGCGTCGGCCTCCGGAGCCGAAGGTTGAAGGTTCGACCCCTTCCGCGGACGTTGGCTCTTGGTCAGTATTTACACTCCTCCACCCGCGCTTCCTTCGCATCGTCTTGCCATCGACCCGTGGCAATGTCCGCTTGCTAACACACTCCCGCTGAAGGTCGTTATTACAGAGTCGCTACAACCGAAGGGAACTCGCACCGGGCAGGGGGGGGCTGACGCCGGTAAAAGGCCGGCCTACGACCATGATGAAGATGACCAAGCCACGGCTTGCAGGTCCGCCACCCCTAGCTAAGCCCGCCCGCACCAAACGCATATCCCAAAAACATCCTATGTGCTTGCAAATTCGGTTACTAACAAATCTATACCCAGACTGGAATGGGCGCGGCTGGATTCGAACCAGCGAAGGCATAAGCCAGCAGATTTACAGTCTGCCCCGTTTGGCCACTTCGGTACACGCCCAGGTCTGTGGCTTGAAAAGGCCGCAGAGAGCGTAGAAGGTTACTACCGCCGGTCGGGACCTTCAACATCTATTACCACCCCCGCCTCGTACATACTGTGGATATGTTGAACAAGCATAGAAGCCCAAAAACCCATTTTTTATCTCAATTTCTTATCTCGCTTAGACTAAGATCATTTTTGTCAGATACCCTTCCCAAAGACATCGATCCTGTAAAGCAATTCTTATCGTATCATTTGGGGTGTATGGGAGGGGGGCAAGACTATCTGAACGAAGGAAGGTCTAGTACTTTTTAGGTTGCGGGAACTTCTCCGGCGGGCAGGGCTTTCGGAGGAGCGTTAAGTCTTTCTCGCCCTGGGCCGATGGAACTGGAGTCAAAATGGGAAAAGCGTAACGAACGTTCTGGTATCCATGAAATTAGAAACGGAGGCAGGACGCAGAGGACCTGGTTCCCATGACATCGGCAGAACACTCGGATTTACGAACCAAGCAAATTTTCACCACCGGGGAAGCCGCCGAAATCTGCAAGCTTTCGCAGCAGACGATCATCCGCTGCTTCGATAGCGGGCGCCTCCGTGGCTTCCGCGTCCCCGGCAGCCGTTTTCGGCGGATCCCCCGGGAGGGCTTGATCCGCTTCATGCGGGAAAACGATATCCCCATCGATGCCCTGGAAAACACCAAACCCCGCATCCTGATCGTGGACGACGACGAACAGATCGTCGATCTGCTCGTGGACGTGTTCAAACGCGATCAACGCTTCGAAGTCAAAACCGCCACCACGGGGTACGATGCCGGCGTGCTCTCGGAGCAGTTCAGGCCAGACCTGATGATCCTCGACTACATGCTGCCGGACATCAACGGCAACGTGGTGTGCAAGACGGTCCGGGAGAACCCGAACTTATCGAACATGAAGATCATCATCATCTCCGGGGTCGTCAATCAGGAGGAGATCGCCAGCCTGTTAAGGGCCGGCGCGGATGAGTTTTTCAAGAAACCCTTCAACATCGAAAAGCTTCTGGCGCGGATCACCGAGCTGCTGCATCTGTGATACAGCACCGGGCGAGGAGGGGAACAACGACCCGCGCCGAGGGGACGACCGGAGCCGCGAGGGGGGAATGAACCCAGTTCCAGGCATGAGGCCGTGCTTCGCGGCGGCGGTCTGAAGGGGCTTCAAGCACGATCGGGACACCGGTACGCGCGCCCCCACGAGCGCCCTGCCGCACGCAGTTGGTGCGCACGCACGCCGAGGGCCGAGGACCTCATGCCCACAACGACGGATCCAGCCAAGCCGCAGCGCCTCGAGTTGATCCTGCGTGAAATCGACTCGCTGCCCACCTTGCCCACGATCGCTGCCCGGGTGCTGATGCTCACCAGCAGCGAGGACTCCCATATCCGCGAAGTGGTCGACTTGATCAGCGCCGACCCTCCCTTGACCGCCAAGATCCTTTCACTGTGCCGCCGAGCGGATCGGGGCGTCCGCGGCGGCGAGACGTTGACCGTCGAGAAGGCCGTCGTGCTACTGGGTTTCACCGCGGTCCGCAACGCGGTGCTTTCGATCAAAATGTTCGAGCTCTATGGGCCGAACGCTTCCCCGTACGAGCAATCCGGCTCCGAGGAGCCCGATCGCACCGTACCCCGGGGCCAATACCGCTTCGACCGCACCAACTTCTGGCGGCACAGCCTGGCGGTGGCGGTGGCCTCGGAGTTGATCGCCGCAGCCCACCCACAGCTGCCGGACCTGCGCCCCTCCGAGGCGTTCGTCTGTGGCCTCCTGCACGACGTGGGCAAGCTCGCCCTCAGCTACGTGCTGCCCAAGGCGTTCTCCCGCGTGATCGAGCTGGCGGAGCTGCACCAGACCAACATCGCAGCCCTGGAGCGCCGCATCATGGGCCTCGACCACCACACCGTGGGCAAGCGGCTCGCAGAACAGTGGCAGCTCCCCCAGGTCATCCAGGACTGCATCTGGCTCCACGGCGCCCCCTTCCAGACGCTGCCGAGCGTGGAGCACCGGCGGGTGATCGGCCTGGTGGGGCTGGCGGACCTGGTCGCCCGCTACCAGCACATCGGTTACAGCGGGAATTTCACCTTCAAAGACAAGCCCGAGGCCGTCGCCGAAGCGATGGGTCTGCGCCCGTCGGTGGTGCAATCGATCACCCGCGAGCTGCACGGGCGGTTATACGAGCAGTCGCAGCTGCTGGGCCTGGACGAGGAGCCCTCGCAGGAGCTGTTCTTCCAGTCCATCCAGCAGGCCAACCTGGCACTAGGTCGGCTCAACGACATGCTCGAAGCCCGCACCAGGGCGGCGGCAGACCAGACCCGGATCCTCGACGCGATCAACGCCTTCCACGCGCAGACGCCCCCCAACGGCACCCTGCAGGATGTGTTCGACGCCCTGGTCGCCAGCGCGCAATCCGTCTTCGGCCAGGGGTACTACGCCCTGCTGTACCAGCCGCTGTCCGGGACGGCCGACGCCAAGACTCCCAGCGGCCGACAGTGGCTAATGTGTCAGTACGGTCAGCGGGGCCGACCCGTACGGACGCAATGGGTCGAGCCCCCGGTGCACTCCCCCGAGCTGTCGGGCTTGGACCCCGAACAGGCGGTGTCGGTACGGCTGATGGGCGTTCTGCCTTGGCTGACTGATTATCTCCTAGATTCGCAAGATATTAGAGATGTGCAGCTGATGCCCCTGCGGTGTGGGTTGGGCACGGTGGCGCTGATCCTGCACGACAGGCCGATCCTGCCCCCGTGGCGTCAACTGCAGGCGTTGACGGTCACTTGGGCCTCGGCGATCGCCACCGCAGCTAAACACGACGGCGCCAAACGCCTCAGCGAAGAACTGGCCGATTCGAACAGGGCCCTTGCCGAAGCCCAGGACCGGCTACTCCACACCCAATCCATGGCCAGGCTCGGCGAAATGGCGGCCGGGGCAGCGCACGAGATGAACAACCCCCTGGCCGTCATCTCGGGCAGGGCGCAACTGCTCTCCATGGCCCTGCCACCCGGATCCAAGGAGCACAAGGCCGCCCAGGTCATCTTTGAGCAGAGCCACCGGCTCAGCGACCTGATCACCCTCCTGCGGATGTTCGCCGACCCCCCGCGGCCTCAGAAAAAAGCCACCGACTTAAGCGCCCTGCTGGACGCCACGGTCAAGCGCGTCCAGGCGGGCCTGGCCCGGCCGGAGCAGGCCAAGGCCATCACCCTCAAGATCAAGGACCAACTCCCGCCGGCCACGATCGACCCCCTTCAGATCGGCGACGCGATCGCCGAGCTGCTGCTGAACGCGATCCAGTCATCCCCGAAGTCTTCAGTTCACGTGACCGCTCAACGGGACGAGTCGGTGCCGGGGGTGGTCGTGCAGGTGTCGGACGACGGGCAGGGGATGGACCCCCACACCTTATCCCACGCCACCGACCCGTTCTTCAGCGCTCAACCGGCCGGACGTCGGGTGGGCATGGGCCTGGCCCGGGTGGAGCGTTTCGCGGCGGCGCACGGCGGCAAACTCGAGCTGCGCAGCACACCCGGAGTCGGGACGGTGGCTACTTTGACCATTCCCCTCGATTCTTAGCGCGGATCGGCCGATACAGGCACGGGTAAGTTCGATCTGTCAGGCCGCAGGCATGGCTCCGGGAGCCCTCCAAGGGTGCCCTTGGCTTGGGCGGAGGCAGAGGAGAAAGCTGTGCAGATCAAGCCAACCGCGCCCTCCGCCGGCGGAGGCGACTCTGAACCCAGCGGGCACCCTCAGCGCGGCCCGTACCAGCTCTTGCTGGTGGACCACGACCCGAAGGTCGGCCGCTTGCTCGCCCCGTGGGCCTCAGAGAACCGGATCGTCATTACCCAGGTGGGCAGTATCGCTGAGGCCCTGCAACTGACAGCCCGCAATCCCGCCCAGGTGGTCCTCGTCGAGGCCGACTTGCCCGACGGCTCGGGCATTGCCCTGGCCAAGCGCCTCAAGACCGGGCGGTCCAGCACCCAGGTCATCGTTATGACCAGCAAACCATCGGTGGGCTGCGCCATCGAGGCGCTGCGCACCGGCATCTGCGACTTTTTGGTTAAGCCTTTGGAAATGAAAGAGGTGCGCGAGCGGTTGCGGGTCGCCCTGGTCCGCCAGCAGGAAGACCAACGCCATCAGCAGCGCGTCCAGCGGCTCCGCCGGGTCTGCCGCAAGCTCAACCGCGCCCGAGAGGACGTCGCCCGGCAGGTCGATATCCTCTGCAACGACTTGGTCACCGCGTACCACGAACTGGCCAGCCAGATGCAGACGATGGTCCAGACCAGCGAGTTTACCGCCCGTGTGCAGCACGAGCTGGACCTGGAAACGCTGCTGCGGCGGACGCTGGAATACCTGCTCGAAAAGGCCGGCCCGACGAACGCCGCGATCTTCCTGCCCTCGACCGGGGACGAGTATTCCCTCGGAGGATACGTCAACTACGACTGCACCGTGCAAGGCGCGGAGCTGCTGCTGCAACACCTGGGGGACGTCGCCGCCCCGAAGGTCGCGGATCGCGGCCGGATCGCGCATATCACCGACAACCGCACGCTTACCGACTGGCTGGGGGAGCAGGCCGAGTATTTGATCGATCAGCACGTGATCGCCTTCCCCAGCGTGCACCGGGACGAAACGCTGGCCGTACTGGTGATGTTCCGTGACAAAGTCCGCCCTTTCCCCGCCAGCTTGCTCGACACCTGCGGGATCATCGGGCCGCTGCTGGGGGAGTCCCTGGCCAAGTTGATCCGCATCCACCACCGCCACCTCCCCGATCTCGACTCCGACACCGACGCTCAAGGGGCATATTGACCAAGTCGGCCTCTCGGATATTCCCCAGACCCGGCCCACGGACCGCAGGTCAAGCGCAACAGACCCGCCAATAGCCGCGGCCGGCAACCCGCGGTCCTCTCTCCCGAGCGCGGTCCTCTCAACCCCTCTCCCTCCAACGCGGTTCTTTCAACCCCTCTCCCTCGAGGGAGAGGCCGGGTGAGGGTGAATCTTCCGCCCACCGTGTGGCTGGAGCAGTTCATAGGGCGGATCAAACGCCGGGGCGCCACCGGCGGCTTGCTTGGATGCGATCCGCCCGACCGGCGGCTAAACTGTCCGCGATGACCGACACCCCCGCCGAACCCACCTCCAAGCCCTTCAGCGGCAGCACATCCAAACCCTGGGAGCACGCCAAGCAGGGACCAGGCTCAGCCTCCGACGAGTTGGCCACCCGGTTCGTCCAGTCGCTCAGCCACGACCGGCGGCTTTACAAGCAAGACATCGCCGGCTCCCTGGCCCACGCCCGCATGCTCCAGAAAGTCGGGCTGCTGACCGCGCAAGAGTTGCAGCGGATCGAGCAAGGGCTGGCCCAGATTCAAGCCGAGATCGAAGCCTCCGCCGGCGAGTTCGGCGCCGCTTGGCCGGGGTGGAAGCCCGAGCTGGAGGACGTGCACATGTGCCTCGAGGCGGCACTGATCGAGCGCATCGGCGAGCCGGGGCGAAAGCTGCACACCGGACGCAGCCGCAACGACCAGGTCGCCCTGGACCTCAAACTCTGGATCGAAGAAGCGGACGCCCAGTTGCGCCAGCGGTTCGACGCCCTGTTCCGGGCCTTCGTGGGCCTGGCGCGGCGCGACGGCCTGATCGTGATGCCGTCCTACACCCACCTGCAGCGCGCCCAGCCGATCGTCGTCGGCGGGGAGCTGATCGCCTGGCTGGCCGCGTTCGACCGGGCGCAGCACCGCCTGGCCGCTCTGAGGACGGTCAATCGCCACAACCCCTTGGGCTCGGGTGCGATCGCCGGCACCAGCCTCCCGCTGGACCGCCACCACACCGCCGCTGCCCTGGGCATCGGGCCCCCCACGCCCAGCAGCATCGACGCCACCGCCTCCCGCGATGCCGCCATCGACTTCGTGTACGCCCTGGCGATGATCGCCATGACCCTCTCACGCTGGGCGGAGCAGTGGATCGTTTACGCCTCGACTGAATTTGGGTTTATCAGCCTCGATCCGCGGTACACCACCGGCTCGTCGATGATGCCCCAGAAGTCCAACCCCGATGTCCTGGAGCTGATCCGGGGCCGCTGCGGGGCGGTCTACGGCCACTTGGTCGCCCTGCTGACGATCTGTAAGGGCCTGCCGATCGGCTACAACCGGGACCTCCAGGAGGACAAGCGCCACGTGTTCGAGGCGTTCGACCGCGTGGCCGAGTGCCTGGATATGGCGGCCATGGTGGTGGCGACGACGCGCTTCGTTGAGGATAAAATCAACCAAGGCCTAAGCGACGGCTTCTTGGACGCAACCTGCTTGGCCGAGTATTTGGTGAGCAAGGCAGTGCCGTTCCGGACCGCACATCAGGTCGTCGGATCTTTGGTTTTGCAATGCCAGAAGCAGGGGAGGCCGGAGCTTTCGCGCCTGACAGTGGACGAGATCAACAGCGCGTGCGCCGGCGCAGGGATCGACGGACGGCCGTGCGGACCCGATGTGTACGAATGGCTCGGCCCGCGGAACGTGGTTCGACGATACGTCAGCTACGGCAACGCGGGTGTCCGTGGGTTTCAAGAGCAATTGGAAGCTTGGGAGAAACGCCTCAGCGGCGTATAAACGGCACTTCATCGCGGCGTTGGCAAGAGGGCGGTTTCCTTTCGGCTCGTCAGCGGCAGTCCAGACACGACTGATGACGAAGCACGCGTCGGGAGCCGCCGAACCGGGGCTCTGGAGTCTAGCTCGTGTTGGTACTGACAGTCTTACAAGGTCCGGGCAAGGGCCGTCGATATGAGCTGCCGGAAGGCCGGCGGCACGTGATCGGCAGGTCCAGCGAGTCGGTCCCCATCGCGGACCCAACCGTATCCCGCCGGCACGCCGAACTGATCCCCGAAGAGGGGGGTTGGTGCATCGCCGACTTGGGCGGGGGAAACGGGACGTTCGTCAACGGCAGCCGGGTCGTCGGGCGGCACCCCTTGCAACCCGGCGACCAGGTCCGCACCGGTTCGACCCTGTTCGTGATCGGCCAGGGCGGCAAGGACCGCAAGCGCGGCGTGCGCGTCGGCTCACGCCAGGAGATCAACGCCCATGTCGAGGCGATGATCGTCGGCGATGTCGAGTCGGTGATCATGGCCACGCCCGAACGCGGCCGGGCAGCGATCCTGCAACTGAAGCTGATCTATCGGTTGACCGAGCTCATCGGCGCCACCGACGATCGCCAGGAGCTGCTCGAGCGCGTTATGGACTTGGTCTTTAAGCACTTCAAGCCCGACCGCGGCTTCATCCTACTTCAAAACGCGCCGACCGAGCGGCCCGAGCCCGTGGTGATCCGCCACCACGAGGGCCCCGAGCACCAAACCAGCGACGGCTGGATCACCGTCAGCCGCAAGATCGTCCGCCACGTGATGCGCCACGGCGAAGGCGTGCTCTCAAGCAACGTGATGACCGATCCGAGGTTCTCCGGCGGTCAACCCTCAGGGGGCGACAACGTCCGGTCGGCGATCTGCGTCCCGATCAAGTTTAAGGACCGCCTGTTCGGCGTGATCCACGTGGACAGCCGGATCGTCAACCGCGCCTACACGCAGGATCAACTACGGCTCCTGACGGTGATTGGGGCCCAGACGGGCCTGGCCCTGGCCAACCTGCAGAGCCGCGACGCCCGCGTGGAGCGCGAACGCTTCGCCGCCGTGGGCGAAACCGTCGCTTCCCTCTCGCACTCGGTCCGCAACATCCTCCAGGGGCTGCGCGGCGGCGCCGAGGTGGTCGAGATGGGCCTGCGCCGCGAGAACCTGAACCTGATGCGCGGCGGGTGGGAGATCGTCTCACGCAACCTCGACCGCATCTACCACCTCACCATGAACATGCTGGCCTTCTCGAAGCAGCGCCGGCCGGAACCGCAGACGACCAACCTCCTCAAACTCCTGGAGGAACTGGCCTCTCTGGTCCAGGGTCAATACGACAGCAAACGGGTGTCCCTGGTCACCGAGTTGGACCCCAACATGCCCACCGTGCTGCTGGACGCCGACGGTATCCACCAAGCGGTGCTGAACCTGTTGAACAACGCCCTGGAGGTGGTCCCGCCGGTGACGGGCTCCGTGAAGCTGCGGTGCTTCTACGACGACCAGGCGGACACGGTAAAGATCGCGGTGGCGGACAACGGCCCGGGCATCCCTCCCGAAGTCCAGAAGCGGCTGTTCGAGCCGTTTTACTCTACGAAAGGTCTGCGCGGCACCGGCTTGGGCCTGGTGGTGACGAAGAAGATCGTCGAAGAGCACGGCGGCCGCGTGGCCGTCGAGAGCCAGCCCGGTAGGGGGGCGACCTTCACGCTCGTGCTGCCCGCCAAGGGCGCCCCTCCGATCCCTATACTGCTTGAGCCAATTCCAGAACACTCCACCAAGCCAGCGGTGCTCCTGCCCCCCACACCGCGAAAGCCGCCATCCCCAACCTCTTCGTAGGGCAGGGCTTTGCCGCGCCGCAAGAATTTCGTAGGGTCCGCTGTGCGCACCACCTAGCCGCGGGTGGCAACCCGCGGTTTTGATGCTTGCTTGTCGGGTGCCACACAGCATGCCGAACCGAAGGTGAGGCTGCTGTGTGCATGAGGACCCATCCAAAGTAGGGCGGGGCTTTGCCCCGCGGGTGTGCCACTGGCGGCTTGCCCGCCAGTCCATTGGCCAGTGAGTAGGGTGGGTTGAGCGTAGCGGAACCCGCCAAACACACGACCCCGCCGAGGATTGCGGTGGTTATCCCGGGGGCTCCGACGGCTCCGGGGGTTCGAACCACACCTCGCGGATTTTCGTGGGGTCTTGGTCGAACAGGCGTTGGAGCCCGTCGCGGTCGATCGGCTTACATCGCCGGCTGGTCAGCAGGTGCAGCTTCCGCCCACGGCCGATCGACCCCAGCCAATCCACCAGCTCCAGGGGGTGGTATCCGAACGCCGCCGCGGTCTTGGGGTTCAGCTCGATCAGCAGATGGGGCGGCCGCTCGGATTCCAGCAGCTTTTGCGCCCCCCGCAGCGCCCCCCACTCCGCCCCCTCCACGTCCACCTTCAGCACCTTCACGGGCGGACGCACCACCTCGTCGATCCGCACCGTCTCGATCGTCACCTGCGTGCCCACCGATTTCGTGGACAGCTTCGCCATCGAGGTCTCCCCGTGGTGCCCGTCGCTGAACCCGTAGAGCGTCGCGGAGCCCGCCTGCGACCAACAGCCCTTGGGGATGACCTCGATGTTGTCGCCTGCGGCGCTCAGCGCGATGTGTTCACACAGGCGCGACAACGTCCTGGGCATCGGCTCGAACGCGTAGACCTTGCCGGTGGGCCCGACGATCCGCGAGGCGATCAGCACGAACAGCCCCAGGTTGGCGCCGGCGTCCACGTACACGTCGCCCGGACGCAGCAGCTTCCGCAGAAGGGACACCGTCACCACGTCGTACGTGTTCAGGTAGATCTTGCGCTCCGGCGAGCACGCCAAGTCCAGCCGCATGCGCAGATCGCCCTGGATCCCACCGTACACGCGGGGCTGCGGCGGAACCCGCAGCCGCGGCGCCACGCGCTTGGCCAGCAGGTGCTTGCCGCGGTTCCACGGCGACACATAGTTGAGCCACCGCACAGCCTCGATCAACGCGCCCATCGGGTTCATCCTCGCGTGCTCTGCCACGCGCGCAGGCACGACGCTTCGTACCCGTCGATCATCTTCTCGATGTGATACCGCCCCCGCAACGCCAGGGCCCGGTCGCGCATCGGGCCCAGGTCCTCGTGGAGCATAGCGGAAAGTTTCCGGCCCAGGTCCTCGACGTCGCCCGCGCTGAACAACCTGCCCCACCCCCGGTCACCGATCAGCGCCCGGTGCGGGCCGATGTCGCTGGCGAGCATCGGCGTGCCGGTGGCCATCATTTCTAGGACCACGTTGCCGAAGCCCTCCTCGCGGCTGGTCGAGACGCCGAACATCGCGTTGTCCAGCAGCCAAGCCTTCTCGACCCCGGTCCGCGAGCCGAGCATCTTCACCACGTCCCCGAGCCGATACCGGTCGATCTGCTCCCGCACCTCCTGGGCGCCGTTGCCGTCGCCCACGATCGCGTAACCGATCTTGCGGGCGCGGAACTCGTCCCGCAGCCGGTGCACCGCCTCGACGGCCAGCGTCTGTTGCTTCACCGGCGCCACCCGCGCCAGGTGCAGCACGAATGGCTTTTCGATCGGCAGCTTGGGCGGGCGGGCGCGGGCTTGCGCGATCATCGCGTCGTGCTCCTGAAGATCGATCCCGTTGGGCACCAGGTCCACCGGCGGCAGGTCCATCCCCGCCTCCTCACGGATCCGATCCGTCAGCCAGTCGCTGATAGACGCGATCCGGTCCGCCCGCCGATACCCCTGGCGGATGACGCGCCGAACCCGTGGCTTGCGCAAGGCATGGAAGTTCGGATACAGGTCCGCTCCGCGGGGGCTGACGACCAGGGCAAACCCGAGCTTACGCCGCAGCAGCGAGGCAGCATACCCGTTGGGATAGCCGTAGAACGCCAGCACCACGTCGAACCGCCAAGCCCGGTGGGCACGCCAAAGTGAGACCGTCAGCACCTCCGGCCAGAGGTGTTGACTCGGCGGACGCCGGTACCGCCGCACGGGGTAAGGCAGCTTCGGCTCGGGCAGGCGGTCGTCCTGCGCTAGGACAAACACCTCGTGGCCACGCACTTGCAGCCCGCGGACGATCACGTCGGCGTCACGCTCCGCCCCGCCCAGCCGCGGCAGAAACGTCGGCGTAAATAGGCAGACCCGCACATCCAGCTCCGATCAGGGGACAAACAGGGGTTTAGCACGCCATGAATACACGGCGGGCCCGTAGGGCGTGCCTTCGGCCCGCCGCCAGAACCGGGTGGCGTCCGCCGTGCGTACCGATAGCCGCGGCCAGCAACCCGCGGTTCTCTTACCCCTCTCCCCTTGGGGGGAGGCCGGGTGAGGGTTGAAACCCTGAAAAACTTCAATCCACCCCTCGCCCCCGACCCTCTCCCGCCTCGGAAGGGGGGGTTATGAAACCGGCTCTTAGCGAGTTCAGCCGTCGCCAACCCCACTTGCCCACCCAATCGGATCATTACCAGCGGCACCAACCGCCCATTTCCATGCAACAATCCTGTTTTTTCCTGATCAACGCAATGGAGTGGCCGGTTATTGGACCTATATTCTACTGCAGGCGGTTGCAGGGGTTTTGCGGAGCCACCCGAGCCGACTATGATCCTACGATCAATCAGCGACCGGCATCTCGTACGCAGGTGGAGAACCGCTTGACTACCGAAG
>JAJUHR010000268.1 GCA_029267795.1 Planctomycetota bacterium | reverse complement strand
TGCCTGGACACGTCTCGCGCCAAGAAGCTGCTGGATTGGAGCGCCGAGACCTCGTTCGAGGACGGGCTGCGAAGAACGATCGATTGGTGGCGGGAGCATGGTGTATCCCAATCGACGCTGGTGAGGGGGAACGTCTGAGTGTGACCTTTCGTAAGGTGGGTGCCGCCGGCCGATCCCTTGGGGGTTTGTCCCGGGCGCCGGGGCCGGCTAACGTTACCCCTATGCCCCTAGGCGAAGGGTCAGCCTGTGTTGTGGCGATCGGGAACTTCGACGGCGTGCACTTGGGCCACCGCCGGATCGTCCGCCGCGCCGCCGAGATTGCCCGCCAGAAGAGCGTGTGCGCACTGGCGATCACGTTTGAACCTTCTCCGGTGGCGGTGCTGCGTCCCGGGACCGAGCCGCCGCGGCTGATGGGCTTGCAGGAGAAGGTGGCGGCCCTGCGCCAGGCGGGCGTGGACGACGTGGTCGTCATCGAGCCGACGCGGGAGCTGCTGTCGATGACCGCGGAGCAGTTCGTGCGGCAGCTTGTGGAGGATCGCCGTCCGGTGGCGATCGTGGAGGGGGCTGACTTTCGGTTCGGGAAGGATCGTGGCGGGGACAACGAGCTGCTGCGAAAGCTCGGCTCGCAGATGGGCTTCGAAACGCACGTGGTGGAGAAGCAGGACGTGGCGCTGAGCGACCAGTTGCTGGCGCCGGTCAGCAGCTCTCTGATCCGCTGGCTGCTGGGGCACGGGCGCGTGAGCGATGCGGCGCGTTGCCTCGGCCGGATGTACGCGCTGACGGCTCGCGTGGTTCGCGGCGAGCAGCGCGGGCGAGGGCTGGGCGTGCCGACCGTTAACCTGGACCCGGCCCAATTGCAGGGGCGGATGGTCCCGGGCGACGGCGTTTACGCTGGGGAGGTCGAACTTCGCGACGGGTTGCGCCGGGCCGCTGCGATCAGCGTCGGGTCGCACCCGACGTTCCCTGATGGACGCCGAACCGTCGAAGCGCACCTGCTGGACTTTGACGGTGACCTCTATGGGCAAACGGTTGCGGTTCGGTTTACCCGCTGGTTGCGCGACCAGCGGCCGTTCCCCAGCGTGGAGTCGCTGCGGCAGCAGATCCGCCGCGACGTCGAACAGGTGCGTGAGTGGCGGCGGTTCGAGGTGGATGACCCTGCAACAGAGTCGCGTGCCACTGCCCTGGCAGTGGGTTCCACCCCCGGAAGTTCCCCCGGAAACTTCCCCGGAAGCTTCCCCAGATGATCCCTCGGAGGTAGGAGGTACCCGCCCCGGGATGACCCCTGGAGATCCCCAGGAAGATAAAGAAAGCTAGATGAATACGCACACATCCAATATTGATCTGGCTGGGGCTGCTGAAAAGATCCTGGCCGCGAAGCGGGTAGGTGTGACGACCCACGCTAAGCCCGATGGGGACGCTTTCGGTGCGGTAGTCGCGTTGGCGGCGGCGCTGCGTGAGTTGGGCAAGCAGGTGGAGGCGTGGTTTGTGCCGCCCGTGCCGGCGAACTTCTCGGCGCTGCGGGGCAGCGGGCTGGTGAGGGTCTACCGTCCCGGGGTAGTGCCGGAGGACCTGGACCTGTTGGTGCTTTTGGACACCGCGGCTGACGCTCAGATGGCGCCGATGCAGGGCGAGCTGGCGCGGCTGCTGCCCCGGACTTTGATCGTCGACCATCATCTGACCGGAGACCTCGCTGCTGCCTGGCGGTGCATCGACGAGCGAGCGCCCGCCTGTTGCCAGATGGTCGCGAGCTTGATCGAGAAGCTGTCGGCACGTGCCGGCGGCGCGGACGGAAGGTTGTTCACGCCGACCGTGTGCGAAGCGCTGTTCGTAGGCATCGCCTCGGACACAGGGTGGTTCCGGTTCTCGAACACCCAGCCGCAGACTCACGAGCTGGCGGCGGAGCTGATGCGGCGGGGGGTGGATCCGACGGAGCTGTACCGCAAGCTCGAGCAGACTGAGCGGCCACAGAAGTTGGCGCTGCAAGCCAGGGCGCTGCAGAGCCTGCGGCTGCTGGCGGACGGTCAGCTGGCGGTGATGGTGCTTAGGGCGAGCGACTTTGCGGAAACCGGCTCGCGTCTGGAGGAGACGGAACGGCTCGTAGACCTGCCCCAAGCGGTCAGCAGCGTTCGGGTAACGGTGCTGATCGTCGAGCCTCTCCCGGGAGAGCAGAACGGCCAAAAGTTATCGGACCAATCGGCGATCCGGGTAAGCTTCCGCAGCAAACCCGGCCCCGGTGCGGTGAACGTGGCGGAGCTCGCCCAACAGTTAGGGGGAGGGGGTCATGCCTGCGCTGCAGGCGTCAAGATCACGGGGTCCTTGGAGCAAGTAGTCGGCGAGGTCATTTCGGCTGCGACTGCTGCAACCCTTGCGCGATCCGATAGATGCTTATCGTAGATTGATTCAAGCTGTTTTTTTGTTAACCCTGCAACGCACCTCTGGTTCATCCGATTCGTAAAGTAATCAGTGGAACCAACGGCGCCTACAATTAGTTGAGGCGAAACGAAGGTATGCGCAAGACCACCAAAGCTCACGATGTGTCGGGGCGCGCCATCGCGGTTGGCGACACGGTAGCTACGGTGACAGGCGACTTAACCGGCCGCGTGAGCGCTATTTGCGAAGAAAACAAGACTGAGTTCGTGTGCGTTCGACCGTTGTATCGGCTGCAGGGTCGGGGCGAATGGCACGCGGCGGACCGGCTTGTACGTTTGGCCGCTGCCCGACCGAAGCCGGTGGCAACGGCAAATGTTCGCAATAAGTCTTAATTAACACATACCATACAATCAATACGCCACCATTGCACTCGGGGCCATATCGGTTCACTTCTATTACGACCGGTTGCTGGCGGCATTGTGAGCGAGTGACGCGGCGAAAAAAATCCTTGGTCGTTCGAGACTGGAAAGGTAAACTGACGCGAAAGGAACTCCCCTGCGCACATGGCTTGGGTGACGCAGCTGCTATTGGGGGTCAGGGGCGGCAGGCGTGACCCTGAGTAAGCGGCGGCAGGGCCACCTGCCTACCTTTTCTGCAGATGCGAGCAAGCAAGGGGAGGGCGAAATGGCATACCTACCGTTACCTGGCGGAACAAGTAAAAGTGGTGTAGGCGGGATGATCGCCAGGGTAGTCGGAGCGGCTGCGGTGCTGGGGCCGTGGGCTACCCGTGCGGGGTGGGCGCAGGACTTCGTGATCACGGACCTATCCGGCACGGCTGAAGCTCATATCAACTTTGAGGAGGGGTTATTTGTCGCCACGGATTCCAGCTCGGTCGTGCCGCCGGGGGTCAGCGCCTACGCTCAGGTGGGCGATCCGTCGGCCGAGGTCGGGGGAGGGGGAGCCAGTGCGTATCAGGACGTATACGGGATCAACGCGGTCGAGGTTGATACTCAAAGAGCTCTCGAGGACGCCGACGATATTTTCCTCCGCGCCGAGACCTCTTTCGATATCAGCGTGGAGACCCCTACCCAGATGACCGGCACGGTGGTCTTC
>JAJUHR010000254.1 GCA_029267795.1 Planctomycetota bacterium | reverse complement strand
AGCGTGGTCGGACGCCGATCTTGGAGTCGGTCAAGGCGGCGGAGCGGCTGCTGCTGGCTGCCGAGCAAAGCAAGTCTTACCTACCGATCCAGGGGTCGGCGGCGTTCGCTGCGGCGGTGCAGGAGCTGCTGTTTGGGGGGGATGCGGGGTTGCTTACGTCCGGGCGAGTGGCCACGGCTCATACGCCGGGGGGGACGGCGGCTTTGCGTGTGGCGGGGGATTTTCTCCATAAGTTGCGGCCCGACATGCGGGTGTGGCTGAGCGACCCGACGTGGGCGAACCACCGTCCGATTTTTTCGGCTGCGGGGCTGCAGGTGGAAACCTATCCCTATTTCGATCCGTCGACCCACGGGTTGGCGTTCGATCGGATGTTGGAGTCGATCGGGCGAATCCCGGCGGGCGACGTGGTCGTTCTGCATGGGTGCTGCCACAACCCTTCCGGGGTGGACCCGACGCTGGAGCAGTGGGAGCGGGTGGCGCGTGCGCTGGCGTACCGGGGGGTTCTGCCTCTGGTGGACCTTGCGTATCAGGGTCTGGGGGCGGGCCTCAGTGAGGATATGGGTGGGGTTCTGGCCCTGGCGCGGGCGGGCGGTGAGGTGCTGATCTGCAGCAGCTTTTCGAAGAACTTCGGGCTGTACAACGAGCGCGTTGGAGCCCTGACGGTGCTGGGCAGGTCGCAGCGGGAGACCGCTGCGGTGATGAGCCAGGTGAAGGTGAGCGTCCGGTGTAATTACTCGAACCCACCGGCCCACGGGGGGGCGATCGTGTCGACCATCCTCGGGGACGCGGAGCTTCGGAGGCGGTGGGAGGCCGAGTTGGGTCAGATGCGGCAGCGGATCGTGCGGGTGCGCGAGTTGTTCGTCAAGACCCTGGCGGCCAAGGGCATCCGGCGGGATTACTCGTTCCTGACGCGTCAGAAGGGGATGTTCTCGTTCCTGGGGCTGGCGCAGGAGCAGGTCGAGACGCTGCGGGAGAAACACGGGGTGTACGTGGTGGGTTCGGGTCGGGTGAACGTGGCGGGCTTGAACGAGTCGAACATCGACCGGGTGTGCGAGGCGATCGCGGCGGTGGTGTAGGAGAGGGGAGAGGGTGCTTCAACCCCGCCTTTCCAGCCAGGTGGGGCTGCTTTTCTGGAGGCGCTGCTTCTTGGGCGGGCGAAGCAGGCTGCGGGTTGACGGGTGACGGATCGTATCTGACGATCCTATAATAGGCTGATGATGATTCAGAACGTCCCTTCTCAGATCAAAGAACTGCGGTCGCGGATCTTAACCATCCGCGACTCTCTTTAACTACGACCAGAAATCGCAGCGGCTGCGGGTGCTGGAAGCCCGGATGGGCTCGCCCGATTTTTGGAATGACCCGGCCGGGGCCAGCGCGGTGGTTGCGGAGTTAAAGCGAATCAAGGCCCAGCTTGATCCCCTGCAGAAGGTGGGGGAGCAGGTCGAGGAGGCGGTGCTGCTGTGGGAGATGGCGGAGGAGGCCGACGACGCGTCCAGCCGGGATGAGGCCCTGGGTCAGATGCAGAGGCTGTCGGGGGAGCTGGAGCGGCTGGAGACCCTGTCGCTGCTGTACGGCAAGTACGACGCGGGGAACTGTTACCTGTCGATTTATTCGCGCGAGGGCGGCACCGAGGCCCAGGACTGGACCGAGATGCTGCTGCGGATGTACCTGAAGTACTGCGAGTCGATGGGGTGGGACGTCAGCGAGGTGGACAAGACGGTGGGGGAGGAGGCGGGGCTGAAGGACGTGACGGTGTACGTCAAGGGGCCGATGGCGTACGGGTACTTGTCGGCGGAGCGGGGGACGCACCGGCTGGCGCGGGTTTCGCCGTTTAATGCGCAGGGGAAGCGGCAGACAAGCTTCGCGGCGGTGGATGTGGTGCCGGAGTTCGAGGAGGATGGGAAGGTGCAGATCGACGAGAACGAGGTCGAGATGACGCCGTTTGCGCGGTCGTCGGGCCCGGGGGGGCAGAACGTGAACAAGCTGGCCACGGCGGTGCGGCTGGTGCACAAGCCGACGGGGATCACGGTGGTTTGCTCGGTGGAGCGGAAGCTGGAGCAGAACAAGAAGCGGGCGCTGTCGATCTTGCGGGGCAAGCTGGAGCTGCTGGAGGAGCAGAAGCGGCAGGCGGAGTTGGCGGCGGCGACAGGGGGGAAGGTCGAGATGGGCTGGGGGACGCAGATCCGCAGCTACGTGCTGTACGACAACCGTGTGAAAGACCACCGCACGGGGTACGAGGTCGGAAACCCTCAGCGGGTGCTCGACGGGGATCTGCAGGGTTTGATCGATGCGGAGTTGCGGCGGCGAGCAAAGGAGCGGGTGGGGAAGGAATAGGGTGTGACCGTCGGCGGCTTGCTGCGGTGGCGAGTGCCTGAATCTCTCCTCTGAAGCGGCTATATCTTCCGTCTTAAATTCACGATGAGGATTGGGGGTGGACGATAGGTCCGTGGAGGACCGATAATCTTAAGGTGCGCGCGGGCCGCGTGGGCGCTATCCGGGCAGGAAGCCGTGGCGCTGGGGGACAGCCGGTGGGGGGGCAGGGGGGCGCGGCTGGATGGGGGCGCGGGGGATTGACGAGGTCGCGTGATGGCGGAGCCAGTAGATCAATACAGCAGCGCGCGGGAGCCCCGCTGGTCGCAGGTATGGCAGATGCCGGCGCTGGTGCTGGGGCTGCTGATGTTTGCGGTGGGGGTGTACCTGGCGCTGCCGGAGCGGGAAGTGATCGACTTCGGGCAGGTGCTGGACGAGGTTTCGCAGTACCTAAAGGCGGAGAACCTTGAGGAAGCGCAGGAGGTTCTGGAGTCCCAACTGGGGCCTTTTCTCGAACAGGCCCCTGTCTTGGAGCGGGCCCGGTACGAACTGTACTGGGGGGACTTGGTCTATCAGCAGCAACGTCAGAAGAATTGGGACCTGCCGGAGAATCATCTCAAGACGCTGAACCATTACCAAAGGGCGAAAGAGTTAGGCCTGACGCTGGACCCGCTTCATCTGCAACGGCTGGCGGAGACGCTGGTGGCGTTGAATCGTGAGGAGGAGGCGGTGAAGGTGCTGGACGCGTTGGGAGAAGGGGAGGTCCGCAGGCGGTACCTGGTGCTGAGGCAGATCATCGAGAGGAGGTTGGCGACGGGCAGCTCGCGGGTGGACGTGATGCCGCTGGTCGCCCGGTTCGAGTTAGAGTTGAGTTCGGAACCGAACCAGCGAGATCGGCGGCCGCAGGAGTTGTGGGCGGCGGGTGTGCGGACCCGGGCGTTCCTGGAGGCGGGCACGGCCGAGGAGGCGATCAAGTACCTGCAGAGGCGGATGATCGTGCTGATGGACGAGGGTGGGGAAGGGGACCTGGGCCCGCTGCAGGCGTTGCTGGCGCAGGTGTACCAAAGCGCGGGGGATTATCGCCAGGCCCAGCGGTGGTACCGGCTGGCCCAGCAAAAGTTGGACGTCAACGACGACACCAATGCCCAGGTGCTCGTGGGGCTGGCGCAAGTGGAGCTGGCGGAGACGGGGGACGTGCGGGCGGCTTTGGAGGGATTCGCGGCGGCTGAGGAGCAGTATCCGGCGGCGGCGACGCACCTGGAGGCGATGATCGGGCGGGCGGACTGCGAGGCCCGGCTGGGGGTCCACCCCGAGGCGGTGGAGCACTTCGGTCGGGCGGTGGCGGCGGT
>JAJUHR010000179.1 GCA_029267795.1 Planctomycetota bacterium | reverse complement strand
GACCCTGGAGCTCACCGTGGAGCGGGACGGCGAGCCGCAGCCGCTGATCTACCCCATCGCGCCACGCGAGGACCAGGGCACGCAGCTGCTGGCCCTGGGGATCAGCCGGCCGCTGTCGCTGACGCTCCTGGACACCTCCCAGGGGTTTGAACTTCCCCAAACACTTCGGGCGGTTGGGGTAGAGCCGGGCATGACGATCGTGCGCGTGGCTGGCCAAGCCGTGCAGCGGTACGACCAGTTCGCCGACGCGGTGTCCGCCGGCCGGGGTGAACCGGTGACGGTCTCCTTCGCCGACGCCGCCGGGGAGCGCACCGTGGACGTGTCCCTGCAAGCCGAACCCGCGCTGGCGTACACCGACGACCAGGAGCCACACCTGATCGGCCTGGTGCCGGCGATCAAGGTGCCGCGGGTGATCCCCGGTTCGCCCGCAGCCAGGGCGGGCCTGCGCGCAGGCGACCTGCTGGCACAGATCGGCCCGACGGCTTGGCCGACCTGGAACGAGGTCGTGCAGACCGTTCAGCAAGCGGGCAGCCGAGAGGTCCGAATGACGGTGCTCCGCGGCGACGAGCTGGTCGAACTCGCCCCCGCCACCCCTAGCCGCGACGGGAAGATCGGCATCCACTACGGCTTGGCGCTCGACACCCCCATCGTGGCTCGCACGATCCCCCAAACTCCAGCCGACCAGATGGACCTGAACGCCGGCTCGCGCATCCTTTCGATTAACGGCCAGCCGATCAGCAGCTACATCGACATGCACCGGGCGCTCACCGCCGCGGCGCAGCCGCTACTCGAACCGGCCACATCTACGGAACCGGGCCGGACAATCGCGGTGCGCTTCGGATACACGCTCAACGTCGCGGGCAGCCCGCCCGGCGAGGCGGAGGTGACGATCGACGCCAAGACCGCCCAGGAGCTCGCCGCGGCCTCGTGGAGCCAGCCGCTGGACCCCTCGATTTTCCAATTGCTGATGATCCCGCTGGCGGCCGAGAATCCCCTGGATGCTGCCCGACTGGGCATCCGCAAAACCCACCAGGTGATGCTGCAGACTTATGTCACGCTGCTAAGGCTGTTCCAGGGCACGGTCAAGCCCTCGCACCTGCGCGGGCCGCTGGGCATCGCCGACGATGGCTCCACCTTCGCCAAGCAGGGCTGGTCGTACCTGATGTTCTTCCTGGGCCTGATCAGCATTAACCTGGTGGTGCTGAACTTCCTGCCGATCCCCGTGGTCGACGGCGGGTTGATGCTGTTCCTGATCATCGAAAAGATCAAAGGCTCACCGGTGAGCGCCCGCGTCCAGCACGCTGCGACGATCATCGGGCTGACCCTGATCGGCAGCGTGTTCCTGATCACCCTGTTCTACGACACCAAGCGCCTACTGGGCCTGTGACCGCCTTGGGCGGCGGCGCCCGCTGCCCTTTCCTTGCTCGCTTCACCCCCGAATTCTGCCTATACTGGCCGCCTCATTCTTAATCGACAGGCGGTGAAAAAGGTGGCCAAACCCCTACGAATTGCGATTACGGCCTTAGCGATCGGTGTCGGCGTGCTGTTCTGCCTCGCGGTGTTTTACAAGAGCACCCCGGGCCGACAAAACCCAGCCGAGACCGCGCCCCCACCCACGACGACCGAGGCCCCAGAGGCCCCCCAGACCGCCACGCCCACCGACGCGGCCCCGCACACGACGGCCCCCGAAGGCCCCAGCCCCGTCACCCGGCCCGACACGCCGCCGTCCACATCGTCAGCCCCTGCACCATCCCCCATCGAGGGTCTGCACGTGGCGCCCGCGGTTGAGGCTCAAGCGTGCACTTTGGGCTCGCTCGATCCGCCCAGCGGGTTTCGCATGAAGGTGCAGCTGAGCAGCTACGGGGCTGCTGTGCGCAACATTTGGCTGTCGGATTACCACCAGACCGTCGAGGGCGGCGAGCCTTACGCGATCCAATCCCCCGTCGAAGCGAGCGGATACCAACTGTTCCCCATGGCTGCGCGGGCGGTCACGGTGAACGGTGGGCGCGTGGCTTTGGAGTCGGTCGGCTGGGAACTCGTGGAACCCGGCCGGTATCGCGTCACGCTCCGCGACGCAGCGGGTCAGCCAATGCTGCGGATCACCCGGACCTATTCCCTAGCGCAGGGCCCCACCGCGTACGAGCTGCGCTGCGAGCAGCGGTTTGAGAACTTAAGCCCCAAGCCGCTGCAACTGGTCTGGGAACAGTACGCCCAGGGCGACGTGCCGAACGACGACGCCGTGTACCTGGGCGATCGGCGGATGTTGATCGCCGGGTACCACGACCTCGATTACGACCCCCGTCGGCAGTTCATCTACACGAAAAACGCGACGGTGCCCCGTCGGACGTTCCTCGACGGCGCTGCGTTCTGGCCCAACGACAAGCTGCCGGCCAAGCGCGAGCTGGTCTGGGTCGCCAACGTCAACCGGTACTTCGCCGCGGCGGTCTACAGGCCCGCCCTCCCCGCGCCCGGTGAAACCGACAAGGTGGCCCCGATCCGGGTGCTCCCGCTGGACACCGAAGTCCCCCACCTGGACAAGGCGGTCATCGGCGAACCGGGCACGGGGCGTGACGACCACCGTGCGATGGCCCTGGTGCTGACCAGCCGGCCGCTCGACTTGCCCGCCGGGGGCGGCGCCAGCCTGGACCTGTCTCTGTTTGCCGGCCCTCGCAAGAACGAGGTCTTCGCCGCGGAGCCGTTCCACAGCCTGAACTTCTCCAAGCTGGTGATCTACGAACTGGGCTGCACGCTCTGCACGTTCCAGCCGCTGGCCAAGGGCCTGCTGGCGTTCCTGAAGTTCCTGCACGTCATCACGTTCGACTGGGGCATCGCAATCGTGATCCTGGTGCTGGTGGTCCGCCTGCTGCTGCACCCGATCACCAAGCGGTCGCAGGTCAACATGATGAAGATGAGCAAGCAGATGCAGGCCCTGCAGCCGGAGATCGAGAAGCTTAAGAAGAAGTACAAGGACGACCCGAAGCGCTTCCAGCAGGAGCAGATCAAGCTCTGGCGTGAAAAGGGCGTCAACCCCGCCAACGCCCTGGGCTGCCTGCCGATGTTCCTGCAGACCCCGATCTGGATCGCCCTGTACGCGATGCTGTATTACGCGATCGAGCTGCGGCACCAGCCGGCGTTCTACGGCTTGTTCCAGTTGCTCAGTGCCGGCAGGTGGCACTTCCTGGCGGACCTGTCCAGCCCGGACCACTTCATCCGCTTCGGCGGCCAGGGGTTCACCATCCCGCTGTACTTTGTCAACCCCACGTTCGCCGGCATCAACCTCATTCCCCTGCTGATGATGGTGGTCTTCTACTACCAACAGAAGCTCACCACCCCGCCCCCCGCCAACGAGCAGGCCGCCCAGCAGCAGAAAATCATGAAGTTCATGGTGCTGCTGTTCCCGATTTTTCTCTACTCGGCCCCGTCCGGGTTGACGCTGTACATCCTCGCCTCCACGTTCGCGGGGATCGTCGACAGCTGGATCGTGCGCAAGCACATCAAGGAGCAGGAAGAGGCCGGCACACTGTTCGAAAAGAAGCCGCCTAAGCCCGGCGGGTTCCGCGACCGCATCCAGAAAGCCCTCGAGGCCAGGCAGCGGCAGACGCAGCAGAAGCAGCGCGGCCCCGGTCGACGATGACCGCCACCGAAGACACGATCGTCGCGGTCAGCTCGCCTCCCGGCCGGTCGCCCCGAGGCCTGATCCGTTGCAGCGGGCCCGCTTCGCGCGACATCCTCATGGGATTGCTCGACCCGGGGTCGCCACCCGCTGTGCCTCGGGAACCAGCCCCGCTTCCGCCGCGCACACTCACCGCCTGCCGGATCCGGATCCCGGCCTGCGATCGCGCGGGTGGCGCCGCCCCATCGCTACCCCTACCGGCGTTCGTGTCGTTTTTCCCCGCACCGCGCAGCTACACGGGCCAAGACATGGCGGAGCTGCAGTGCCCAGGGAACCCGGCGTTGCTGGATCGGCTCGTGCGTCGCGTGACGCAGTTGGGCGGGCGACTCGCGGAGCCGGGCGAGTTCACGTTCCGCGCGTTCCTGGCGGGCAAGCTCGACCTGACCCAGGCCGAGGGCATCGCCGCAACGATCGCCGCGGTCAGCGACGGTCAGCTCCAGGCCGCGGCCCTGCTGCGCCAAGGCTCGCTGGGGCGGTTTGCCCACGGGTTGGTCGATGCGCTGGCGGATCAACTGGCGCTGATCGAAGCGGGGATCGACTTTACCGATCAGGAAGACGTGGTGTCTGTCCCGCCGGGCACGCTCGATGACCGATTAGCACGAGTCGACGCCCGCCTGGGGGACTTGCTGGGGCGCAGCCGCCCGTGGAGCGCCCTCGAGTCGCTGCCGCGTGTGGTGTTGGTCGGCCGACCAAGCACCGGCAAGAGCACGCTGTTCAATGCGCTGCTCGGCCGCGAACGGGCTGTCACCTCCCCGTTGCCGGGGACCACGCGAGACGTGTTGATGGAGCCGCTGACGCTGCGTGACGTCGAGGGCCGCTGCGTGGAGGTCATGTTGATCGACGTGGCCGGGTTGGACTCGCCACAGGGGGCGCTCGACCGCGATGTCCAGGCTGCTGCCCGCCGGGCGATCCGTAGCGCCGATCTGCTCCTGTACCTGCGCGATGCTGGTGAGCATCTCCAACTCGATACGGAGTTCGCAGCGTGGCTGCAAGACGGCCCTACGGCCGTGCCGCCGGTGGTACGCGTCCGCACCAAAGCGGACTTGGCACCCGCCCCCGGCAAGGCTGCCCCCGCCAGCGACGCAGACGTCGCCGTCAG
>JAJUHR010000140.1 GCA_029267795.1 Planctomycetota bacterium | reverse complement strand
TGGCAACATCATCGCAAACGAGGCGATGCTCCAGCAAGCCATGGGAGTCGATCAAGATGACCGCTTTATCAGCTGGCTTCCTCTCCATCATGACATGGGCATGATCGGTGAGACTCTGCAAGCGATCTTCGCTGGCTGCGCCGGGATCAAGATGCCGCCGGCAACCTTTCTACAACACCCGCGACGTTTGCTGGCCGCGGTCACCCGCTATCGTGGCACCTGTATGGGCGGGCCGAACTTTAGCTTCGACCTCTGTGTGGCGCGGACCACCGAGGCCGATCGCCAAGCCTTCGATCTTTCCTCGCTATCGGTGACCTATTGTGGCGCTGAACCGATCCGTCCTTTGACGCTTCGATCGTTCGCCCAAGCATTCGCTCCGTGCGGCTTCGACCCGGGGTCGCTCCTTCCCTGCTACGGGTTGGCCGAAGCTACGCTCTTTGTCAGCGGCGGGCCCGGCCGCAGAGGCAGCGGCATGAGCACGGTGCACCTTAAGGCTTCAGCGCTAGAGCAGCACAGGATCGAGCCAGCCCACGATTACAACCAAGACCATCGCGAGCTGACCTGTTGCGGCACGATCGCGCCCGGAAGCGAGGTCGAGATCGTTGATCCGAACACGCGAGCACGTCAAACCGCAGGGCAAGTTGGCGAGGTGTGGGTCTCTGGCCCGCACGTGGCCAGGCAGTACTGGAGAAGGCCCGACGCCTCTGCCTCGCTACTCAACGCGACGATCGCCGAAGTTGGCGGCAGCTATCTGCGAACCGGGGACCTGGGCTTTGTCCGCGATGGCTGCATTTTCATCGCCGGAAGGATCAAGGATCTTCTGATTATTCGTGGACGAAATATCTATCCGCAGGATGTGGAGTTCATTGCTCGAGGCTCCCACCCGATCTTCCAGAGCTGCGCGGGGGCGGCTTTCGATATCGATGCTCCTGGCAACGAGAGCGTAGTTCTGGTCCACGAGGTCAGTCGCGGCGCGAGCCCTACAGAAATCGAAGCCGCGCGGAAGGCCGCGCGGGTTGCGATCGCGGAAGCTCTGGAATTGCCGGTCCGCTCGCTGCACCTCGTGCGGTGGGGTTCGATCCCTAGAACGTCGAGCGGCAAGGTAAGACGTTCGGCCACCCGCACCGCGTTCCTTGAAGGGAGGTTGATCGACGTTGCCGACGCCCAAGCTTTCGATACCCTGAAGGAGGGGGGCTGATGACCAACCAAACAATCTACACCAACAGCCTCGATCTTGAAACCCTTAAGCGCTGGATGGTGCAGCAGTTGGCGCCCGTCATTCACCTCCCTCATGATCAAGTGGATACGTCGGCTTCGTTTTTGGCCTTGGGATTAGATTCGGTTGCGGCCGTAGGGCTGACTGCGGACCTTGAGGCATTTCTCGGTCGGACCATCCCACCCACAGTGGTAGCGGATTATCCGACCATTGACGAACTAGCGGGCTTCTTGATCGACTCCGGGATGACGGCCACGGTGAGCCCTTCAATTGAACCCGCCAAGCCGGCCTCGCCAGAGGCTAGGCCAACCCCACCTTGGTTTAAGGATCTGGCCAAGCGGGGTGAAAGGTTGCGCGAGGCAGGAGATTTATTCGAGCCCGTCCTGACCGACGTAGACGGTTGTTGGGCGAACGTGAATGGGCGTCGGCTCTTGCTCCTATCGTCCTACAGCTACCTCGGGCTCAACGGTCATCCGCGGATCAACGCCGCCGCCAAGAAAGCGACGGAGACAATCGGCACCGGTCTGCACGCCGCAAGACTGATAGGGGGTACAACCGAGATCCACCGCGACCTCGAACGCACGCTCGCGTCTTTCAAGCGTACCGAAGATGCCTTGCTATTCAGCACGGGTTATATGACGAACATCATGACCATCGTCTCTCTGACCTCCGAGGGCGATTGGGTCATAGGCGACGCATTTAATCACGCCTGCCTTGTCGATGGCGGTGCGTTCTCCAACGCCAAGTTCGTCACCTTCGCCCACAGCAATATGCAAGCGCTCGAGACCCAACTCCAACGGGCGGGCAGCGCGCGGAAAATGGTGGTTGTAGATGGCGTCTTCAGCATGGACGGCGACATCGCCCCTCTGCCCCAGATCGTCGACCTCTGCCGCCGTTACGGCGCCCTGCTGATGGTCGACGAAGCGCACAGCATCGGGGTGCTTGGGCGAACCGGCCGTGGGGTTACGGAGCATTTCGGTCTAGACAGCACCGATGTGGACATACACATGGGCACGCTTTCTAAATCGTTTCCGAGCATGGGCGGGTACGTGGCAGGGTCGCGGGAACTGGTCGCGGCCCTGAAGTACAGCGCACGAGGCTGGATTTTCTCCAGCTCCATGCCGGCCCCCTTAATCGCAGCCGCAAAGGCGGCCATCGAAGTGTTGATCGACGAGCCGCAGCGGGTCGAGAGGCTGTGGACCATTCTGCGGCGGTACGTCGACGGCCTGCGGGGTCAGGGTTTCCCCGTAGAAAACGCCCAGACCCCGATCGTTCCGATTATGTGCAAGGAGGATCGCCAGGCTTTTGAGTTGGCCAGCGGGCTCCGGGAGGAGGGGATCCTCGTTTATCCGATCGTTTACCCAGCTGTGCCCGCCAACCAGCCCCGGGTTCGCACCACGGTCACCGCGGCCATGTCCGATGAAGAAGTGGACATCGCCGTCGCCGCGTTAGGTCGCGTGGGGCGACGCGTGGGACTGACGACGATATAGGAGGCAAGGATCGTGATTGGCCCTGGGCTGATGACGAAGGGTGATCCGAAAGCCGCCAAGGATTCGCACGATCGCGCCGATCATTTAATTGCGTGGCTGCGCGATTACGGGGCGAAAAGACTCAACTTCGTCGAAATGGACGATCGTCGTTGCCTGCAGCCTTACGTGGTCCTCGACCTTGGCAACCGGGGGGCTCTTGGGCTGGAAGTGCCACAGGATCTCGGGGGGTTGGGCCTAACCACGACCGACTGCTTGCGGGTACTGCGTCAATTGGCCGCTGCGGATATCACGCTGGCGATCTTTGTGGGTCACCACAACGCTCTTGGGATTCGTCCGATCTTACGATCCGCTTGTCCGGCGCTCCGGGAAGAAGCGGTGCCATTGCTGGCCACAGGGCGCGAGCTCGGAGCGTTTGCCCTCACGGAACCGGGCGCGGGCTCGAACCCGAGGGCCATGCAAAGCATCGGAACGATGGTCCAAGACGGGGTTTGGGAGCTGCACGGCACCAAGATTTGGATCGGGAATGCTGCGTGGGCCGGCTGGATCAATGTGTTCGCAAAATTGGAAAATAGCGGAACGAGTGACCCCGCCACGGGGTTCTGCATCCGCCAAGGGTCGCGCGGCCTCCGTCACGGGCCTGAGGCCTTGACGATGGGCGTGCGCTCCATCCTGCAAAACACGGTGCACCTTGAAGGGGTTCGGGTGACGCGGGACCAAATGCTCGGAGGCCCCGGGGAGGGGATGAGCGTGGCATACGATGCGATGATGTATGCCCGACTCGGCATCGCCGCGGCCGCCGCGGGCGCGATGAAGCGGTGTGCCCAGATCATGTTCGGGTACGCATCCAGTCGGAAGATCGGCACCGGGCCGCTCCTGGATAACCCAACCACCATGCGCCGCTTGAGCGCGACGATGGCGGCCGCGGAGGCTGTCGATGCGCTGGTCAACGCCGTGGCAGGCATATTGGATCAGGGGCGACAGCCCCAGGAAGAGTTGTTTATAGCCTGCAAGACGGCTGGCCCTGAGCTGCTCTGGCGATCTGTAGACGACACGATGCAGCTGTTGGGCGGCAGGGGCTATATCGAAACCAACCACGTGTCGCGGATGTTCCGGGATGCACGTTTGCTTCGAATCTTTGAGGGGCCGACAGAGACTCTGCTGAACTTCCTGGGAATGCGGCTGCTCACCAATCCCGGCGGTTTGCAGGCCATGCTTCGCGCGGAATTCGAAGATAGAGAGCTAGGGGACAGGATGGCGGGGGCGGCGGCTGATCTGAAGAGCCGTGCCACTTCATCCGGTAACACCATGCCCTCGATCGCCTTGAGTGGGATATACCCGCTGGCCGGTGAGTTGACGACCAATGCGATCCTACTTGCTGCCGCGTCATCATCGGCGTGGCACACTTCGTCAACCACGCTGGCGTGGCTTCGGGCTCGCTTCAACGCCAGCCTGGATCTCGCACGGCAACCCGCGGTCGCCGATGTCGGCCGCCTAGCTCTGAGCGAAATCGAGCAGACGGTCGCCACCTACGCCGATTCGATCGGTACGTTTCCGGTGCGCGCCGAACCTACATAACAATATCTCGGTTCAAGAGCAGAGGTAAGATCGGGAACAATGTTTCTCATTGCCTTGCGAATCCTGCTGCACAAGCCCATGCGGACAACCGCCACGCTCCTGGGGGTCGCCGTGGCTTTTTTCTTGAGTGCCGCCCAGACCGGTTTGCTGCTGGGCTGGTGTGATACGATCTCGGCCCTTACCCGAAACGCAGGCGTCGATCTTTGGGTGATGGCGCCTCGTACTCCGTCTTACGACTATGGCACGGCCATATCGAGCAACAATATTTACCGCGCCAGGTCGGTGCCCGGGGTCGTCTGGGCCGAGGGCCTCTATGTCGATTGGACTTACTGGCAATGCCCAGACGGCAAACGAATCAACGTGCAGCTCATCGGATTGGACCGGTCGTTGGTCGGCGGGCCCTGGGCGATGGCTTACGGCAAGATCGAGGCCGTCCACGCCCCGGAGACTGTGGTGGCGGACGAGCTCTACCTCCCCGCGCTGGGTGTCAGCAAGGTGGGAGATGAAGTCGAGCTTCTGGGCCAGCGGGCCCGGCTGGGAGCCATCTCGACCGAGATACGCACGTTTACCGCCGCTCCGTTCGTGTTTACATCGCTGAAATCGGCCATCCGATACGACCGCCGGTACAGGGACGACGAGGTGACCTATGTCCTCGTTCAGTGTGACCCTAAGGCTTCAGTTTTGGATGTGCGTGCCGGGGTTGCAGCGGAAATGCCGGAATTGGAAGTCCTCACGACCGAAGAGTTCAGTTTGCGTTCGATTCGCTATTGGATGATCCAGACGGGATTAGGTCTGACTGTAATGGTGACCGCCTTTTTGGGGCTGTGTGTCGGTGTGGTGGTCACTAGTCAAACGTTATTCGCCATGACGCATGATCACCTCGGTGATTTTGCGATGCTGGGGGCCTTGGGATTCAGTCGGCTCAAGCTGGTGGGCATTGTCGTTGTTCAGGCGTGCATGCTGGTAACAGTCGGGGTGGCACTGGGCGATACGGCCTTCCGCTACGCCGCCCACGTGAGCGTCGGGACACCGGTGCCGCTGGAGATGCCCTGGAAGATCGGGGCTCTGCTGGCCGGCATTTTCCTGGTCTCGTCTTTCGGAGTGAGCGTGCTCTCGATCCGAGAGATTCTTCGGGTAGATCCCATATCGGTTTTTAGGAGCTGAGGTTGATCGTCTTAGAAGCGGTACAGATCAGCAAGTCCTACGGCGAAG
>JAJUHR010000002.1 GCA_029267795.1 Planctomycetota bacterium | reverse complement strand
TGCGTAGCCAAGGCGAGCCAACTGCAGCCGGGGTCGTGCCTGTGCGTGGAGGTGCAGGGCAGGCGGATCGCCCTGTTCAACCTGGACGGGCAGTTTTATGCGATCGACGACGTGTGCACCCACCAGGCCGGGCCGCTGAGCGAGGGCCTGGTCGATGGTGACGAGGTGATCTGCCCTTGGCACGGGGCACGGTTCAAGATCAAGTCGGGCGAAAACACCTCCCCGCCGGCTCACGAGGGTGTAGAGACATTTCGCGTTCGTGTGGTGGGCGAAGATATCGAAGTGGAAGCGTAGCTCCGCGTAACCCCGCGCTGTCCTCGGCTCAAAGCAGCGGCCACACTTCGCGCCACTGACAACCCGGCTCCCCCGCACCCTGGAACGCTTCGGCCGGTCGGCACGGCCACACTATTTTTGCGTTGGGATGTATTGCGGATGAACTGGTTGGTGTAGCCCCGTGTGTGCTTCAGCGTTTTCGAGCGCCCGTTGACCCGGTGGCCTTGCCGCTCGTAGAGCCGGTGCTCTTGCCCGCCAAATCGCCCTTGGAGATGGACGAGCCCTTCTTAGGCTGCTGAGCCATCATGCGTTCTTTGATCAAGGCCGCCTCTGCAGCCATCCAATGCTCTTTTTCACGGCCCACCGGTCGGCCTTCCCGGATATAGATCTCATACGCCCGAGCAGCGATTTCCTCTTGAGTCGGCCGCGCTGGCGTTTTGTCTGCTTTGGCCATGAGTCAGCTCCTTTTCCTCGCGTCCCTAAGGATCCGTTGTTCTTTAGGCAGCTTTATGCCGTTGCCATCGTGTGGTTCGCTTACCTCACTTTGAGGTTCATGATAATGGATCCCAGGGTTTGAAGAAAGCTCCTGGGTGGTTGAACCGCAGGCATCGCCCCGGCACGAACTGCGAATAGAGGATCACTAGGCGAAAGACGTGTAACTTCTTGTCAACAAAGGGCTCAGTGTTGCCATCCGATTGGGGTCCTCCTTAAAAATCATCGTGTGTTTTTCCCGTGAATCGCTTGTGGGTGCGGGCCTGTGAAACTGATCGGGGATACGGTAGCTGGAGATCGCTGCTCCAGGAACTCTTGCCTCTTTCGAGTGGACCGGGACCGAGGTTCCTGGGGGGGTGCCCGTCGTTGAAGAATCGCTTTCACATCCGATACTCCCCCCTATGGGGGATCAAAATGGGGTCCGAATGAAACCATCCGAATCGGATGTGAGTCCACGGCTACAAGGGTGGGAACGGGTATCAGGGGCGTCTAGGACCCAGCACTGCGCCATGGCTGCGGGGTCGGTTTTCTAGGGAGGGCGTGCGTCCACGGAGCCGGATATGCGGTTGACTTTTTTGGGGGCGAATCGTCAAGTAACGGGCTCGCGTTACCTGCTGGAAGCCGGGGGCCTGCGGCTGATGATCGACTGCGGGCTTTTTCAGGAGCGATGTTGCCTGCAGTACAACTGGGCCGCTTCCCCGGTGCCCCCCTCTCAGGTCGACTGTGTCCTGTTGACGCATGCACACCTGGATCATTGCGGGCTGTTGCCCAAGTTTGTGCGGGAGGGGTATTCCCGGCCGGTTTTCACGACGCAGCCGTCGGTCGAGTTGACCGGGATCGTGCTGCGGGACGCGGGGCGGATTCAGGAAGAAGACGCGGCGAACAAGAAGCGTCGGCACGAGCGCGAAGGCCGGCGTGGGCCGTACCCCGAGGTGCCGCTGTACACCCAGGCCGAAGCGGAGCGGTCGCTGGAGTTGCTCCGCCCGGTGCGGTACCGCGAGCCGCTGCGGTTGAACAAGCAGGTGACGGTCCGGTTCCACGACGCGGGGCATATCCTCGGTTCGGCGATGCTGGAAGTGATTGTGCACGAGGACCGCCGGGAACGGCGGGTGCTTTTCTCCGGGGACGTCGGGCAGCGTGGCAAGCCGCTGGTGCACGACCCGACCGTGTTCGAGCAGGCCGACTACGTGATCCTGGAATCGACCTACGGCGACCGCGATCACGAGCCGCAGAGCCAGGCCATCGACAAGCTCGTGGGGATCATCCACGACACGGTGGCCCGCGGGGGGAACCTGGTGATCCCTACGTTCGCGCTCGAACGCGCCCAGGAGTTGATGTTCCATCTGAACCGGCTGTTGCACGAGGGACGCATCCCTCACCTGCTGGTGTTCCTGGACAGCCCGATGGCCAGCGATGCCACCGAGGTGTTCGTGCGGCACCGCGATTGGCTGGATGAGCACGCGCAGGCGATGTTCGCCGCGGGCCGGCACCCGTTCGATTTCCCCGGGCTCGAGTACGTCCGGACCGTGGCGCGGTCGAAGGGCATCAACCGCATCCACGGTTCGTGCATCGTCATGGCTGGGTCGGGCATGTGCACGGGCGGCCGGATCAAACACCACTTGGTGGCCAACATCTCTCGCCCGCAGTCCACGATCCTGTTCCTGGGTTACCAGGCGGTCGATACGCTCGGGCGCCAGATCGTCGACGGCCACCCCCAGGTGCGCATCCTGGGACAGATTTACCCCGTTCGGGCCCGTGTGGAACGGCTTTACGGGTTCTCGGCGCACGCGGACCGCCACGGGTTGCTCCAGTGGCTCGATCATCTGCGTACGGCGCCGAGACGCGTATTTCTGACCCACGGCGAAGAGAACGCAGCCCTGAGCCTTGCGGAGGTGATCCGCAAAAACAAAGGCTGGGACGTGGCGGTGCCGCAGTATCGCGAGTCGGTGTCGCTGAGCTGATCCGTGGTGCCGCTGAGCCTGACTGTCCCACGCTTACGTGCCAGTGGTCCTTGGCGCAAACCCTGGTACAGGCCGGGCTTTTTTATCCCTCGCCTCAGGTCCACGGGCCAGTGAGGGCGGTGCAGCTTTGCCGCGACTCGACATGGCCCGTCTGGCTTCGCCCGGGCCGTCCGCTTGGGGGCGGCGCTTGGCCGTGGTATCATTCTCGGCCCATCTCCGACGGGGTTAGTTCCCGCTGGAGCCACCGCATGACTGGTTTTTGGTTGTTGCTTTTCGTTACCCTGGGGCTGGCCGCGGCCGGCTTGGTGGAGTCGTTCCTTCACCGCCGGCGCCTGGCCAAAATCCCCATCCGGATCCACGTCAATGGCACCCGGGGCAAATCCAGTGTGACCCGGTTGATCGCTGCGGGGCTGCGCGAGGGGGGGATCGCCACTTGCGCCAAGACCACCGGGACGCTGGCGCGGATGATCCTGCCGGACGGCAGAGAATACCCCGTCTTTCGGTTTTCCCGCCCAAACGTCATCGAGCAGGTCCGCATCGTGGACGTGGCCGCGGATTACGGCGCCCAAGCGATCGTGATCGAGTGCATGGCGCTGCAGCCGTTCCTGCAGTGGCTTAGCGAATGGAAACTGGTCCGTGCCACGCACGGGGTGATCACCAACGCGCGGGCCGACCACTTGGACGTGATGGGGCCGACGGAGCACAACGTGGCGACGGCCCTGGCGGGGATGATCCCGGCGGGGGGCCGGTTGTACACCGCGGAGCGCCGGCACCTGGACGTGTTCGCCCGCTGTGCGGCCGACCGCCACGCGGACCTGATCGCAGTCGGCCCGGACCGGGTGAACGCCGTCACCGAAGAGGAGTTGAACCGGTTCAGCTACGTGGAGCACGCGGAGAATGTGGCGCTGGCCCTGCGCGTCTGCGAGGACCTGGGGGTGGACCGCCAGACGGCGCTGCAAGGCATGTGGGCCGCCAAGCCCGACCCAGGCGTGATGACCACGCACGAGATCGACTTCTTTGGCCGGCAGATCTTCTTCGTGAATGGGTTTGCCGCCAACGACCCGGAGTCCACCGAGCGGATCTGGGAATTGGCGGTGAGACGCTACGACATGGTGGAGAAACGGATCGCGGTGTTCAACTGCCGTGCGGATCGCCCCGACCGCTCGCAGCAGCTCGGCCAAGCCTGCGCCAATTGGACGGCAGCGGACCACTACGTGCTGATCGGCACGGGGACCTACCTCTTCGCGCGGGCGGCGTTCAAGGCGGGCCTGGACGGACGCAAGTTCGTGTTCGCCGAGAACACCCGCGTCGATGACCTGTTCGAGATCTGCATCGAACTATCGGGGGCCTCGTCGCTGATCATGGGCATGGCCAACATCGGCGGGCCCGGCCTGGAGGTCGTGCGGTACTTTAAGAACCGGAGCCTGGTCAAGAGCGCGATCTACTCCGGTTCGGAAGCATGAGGCAGATGGTCCGGCGGCTGACGGGCAGTGGCTCGCGATAGCCGGGAGGCGAGACGCGCACCCGCACCGGCAAGACGGCGTACGGGGCGCGGCGCGGCCGGCTTTGAAACCCAAATGGGTCACGGAGAGTTGCGATGCCGATGCTTGCGATAGCGATCGGGATGGGGTTGGCGGTCAGCTTGGTGTTCACGGAGCTGTTCGGGCTGGCGGCCGGGGGCATGGTCGTGCCCGGCTATTTTGCCATGTTCCTGAACCACCCTTGGACCGTGATGCTGACGCTGGGGGTGGCGCTGGTCACGTTTTTACTGGTACGGACACTGGCCAGCGTGATGATCATCTTCGGCCGACGGCGGACGGTGATGATGATCCTGATCGGGTACTTGCTGGGAGCGGTGGTGCGGATGTTCCAGGGCACACTCACCGTCGAGGCGCCCGCGGACGTGCAGGTCATCGGGTACATCGTGCCGGGCCTGATCGCGATCTGGATCGACCGGCAGGGGATGATGGAGACGCTGGCGGCCCTGCTGACGGCTTCTGTCGTGGTGCGGCTGCTGCTGATTATCTTCCTGGGTGCGGAGCTGTCGCCATGAAGCGTGTCTACTGGCGTCCGCGCGAGGTTTCGCGGCGCGTGCTGCTGCTGATCGGCGTGCTGGCGCTGGGCGGCCTGTTCGTGGTCGAGCACTTCAAGAGCCAGGTGCGGGAGAGGCACTACTCCCTGAAGCGCGATGCGGCCGAGTTGGCCCGGCAGGCGATGAACGCGCTGAAGGTCGAGCGTTTGCGCCGCGGGTTGCCGATCGACCCCGCCACCGACCCGGCGCAGACCGGCCTGATCGGCTCGGTCATGACCCCGGTCACCAGCCGCGCGGGCAAACTGTCTGCCAAACAGACCAGCGTCAACCCGAACTTCGCGGCGGTGGTTGTGGAGATGCTCAAAGAGGCCGAGGTCGAGGAGGGCGACACCGTCGCGATCGGCTTTTCCGGCTCGTTCCCGGCCCTGAACGTGTGTGTGCTGGCGGCGGTGCAAGCGATGAAGCTGCAGCCGATCGTGATCTCCGGCGTCTCGGCGTCCCAATGGGGCGCCAACGAGCCGGAGTTCCTCTGGCCGGATATGGAACAGACGCTGATCGACCGGGGCATCTTCCGCGCGCGGTCGGTGGCGGCGTCGATCGGCGGCATCGACGACCGCGGCTTCGGGCTCGGCAAGGAGGGCCGCGAGATCATCACCAAATCGATCGAGGGCCATCACCTGACGTTCCTGCGCCCTAATACCTACCAGGAGAGCGTCGATCTGCGCATGGCCATGTACCACCAATACGCCGGCGGGGCGCGCATCAAGGCGTACGTCAACGTCGGCGGCCTGACCAGCTCGATCGGCAAGGAGATCGGCCGCAAGGAGTTCAAGCCCGGGATCAACGTGCAGGTCCCCCCGGGGGTCACGGGCACCGATTCGGTGATGGCGCGCTTCATCCTCCAGGAGGGCGCGGTGGTCATCAACCTGCGCGAAGTCGAGTCGTTGGCCCGCACCTACGGCCTGCCGATCTCTCCAGCGGCGATGCCCACCGTCGGCGAGGGCAAGATCTTCTTCCGCGAGCAGCACAACCGCTGGCTGGCGGTGACCGTGCTGGCGGTGGTCGTGGGGGGCATCTGGGCGTTCATCCGCACCGACGTGGGATTCCGCCTGTTGCAGACCGCCCGCCGGGCGCATCGCAAGGAGCACCCCGAGCCGATGGTGTGACACCGTAGGACCGGCCTCGCCGTCAGACCTCCGGCTTACCCCCGGCCTAGGGCGTTTTTCGTTTGGGTATATCGCGATAAAAGCCGCAGTGGCTGGGGTGGAGCGGGGCGACACCACGGCAAATCCCGGGGCATCGCTGCGCTGAGCCCCAGCCATCCTCGTTTAAAAACCGGTGCACCCAAAGGAAATAGGCTCTACGGGGCGAACGCCGGGACCGGGTCGATCAAGGCCACCGCGTCTTCGAGCGTGGGGCTGATGTGCAGGGCCCCCGGTTCTTCTCGGATTCCCGCCCGGCGGATCAGCGCAGCGGGTTGCCGCTGGACCCCCGCCAGAACCACCCGCATCCCCGCAGCTCGCAGCATCTTGATTGCCGATTGCAGCGCCACCAGCCCCGTCAGATCGATGTGGGGCACTTGGCTGAAGTAGAGGACCACCCAGCCGCCTTTCTGCATCCGGGCTTGCGACAGGGCGCTGACCGCCTTTTCCGCGGCCCCGAAGAACAGGGGGCCGGCAATCTCGTAGAGCAGCGTGTTCGGCGGGAGCGGTCGGCTCAGGTGGGAGTGCTCGCCCTCGGTCAGGCGCATATCGGTCAGTTCAGCCATCCGCCGCATAAAGATCAGCGCCGCCAGGATCACGCCGGCGGTGACGGCCACCACCATGTCGAAAATCACGGTCAGGCCGAAGCACGCCAGCAGGACCAGCACGTCGCCCCGCGGCGCAATCCGCACGGTGCGGATGAAGTGCTTCGCGTCGCTCATGTTCCACGCCACCAGCAGCAACAACGCCGCTAGGGATGCCATGGGGATGTACGACAGCAGCGGGGCCAGGATCAGCATCGACGCCAGGATGAACACCGCGTGGGCCATCGAGGCGATCGGCGAGCGGCCGCCCGCCTGAATGTTGGCCGCGGTGCGCGCCACCGCCCCTGTGGCGGCGAACCCCCCGAAAAACGGCGCCACGATGTTGCCTATGCCCTGGCCGATCAGTTCGGCGTCTGAGTCGTGCCTGGTGCCGACGATGCCGTCTGCTACCACCGCGCACAACAGCGATTCGATGGCGCCCAGCAGGGCGATCGCGATCGCCGGGATCGCCAGCGTCCGTAGCATGTCCAGCGACAGCGGTACCGGCTCGCCTTGGGCCCCGCTGCGGAGCATGGTCCAGGGCAGCACCCATTTCGGTGGCGTCTGGGGGATGCCGGGGTAAGCCGTGCCGCCGACGACGTACGAGAACTGGTTGCCGATCGTGCGGACGGTTAGGTTGGGGTTCCCCCACACGAGCCCCCACGCCAGCAGGCTCGCCAGCACGATCGCCACCAGCGCCGCGGGGACGCGCCGGTTGACGTATCGCCACAGGATCAGCACCACCAGCGTGAACAGGCCGATGGTCAGCTCCTGCCACTGGAGCGTGGGCATGGCTTGGAACAGAGCGGCGATGCGATCGACGTAGTGCTCCGGGGCGTGGGAGAGGCTCAGGCCCATCAGGTCCTTGATTTGCAGGGTCGCGATCACGACAGCGATGCCGGCCGTAAACCCCGTGGTGACCGGGTGCGGCACGAACTCCAACAGACGCCCCAGCCGAGCCATCCCCATGAACACCAGGAGCACGCCGGCCATCAGGCTGGCCAGGAGCAGCCCGCCGGGGCCGTACTTGGAGGTCACGGGCACCAGCAAGACGACGAACGCCGCGGTAGGCCCCGAGACGCTGGTGAACGATCCGCCGAGCATTGCGGTCACGAACCCGGCGACGATGGCCGTGTACAGGCCGTGTTGCGGGGGCATCCCGCACGCGATCGCCAAAGCCATCGACAGCGGCAGGGCGACCACGCCGACCACCAGCCCCGCGACCAGGTCGTGTCTGAACCGATCGAGGTTGTATCCGTCTTGGAACGTCTTGCGCAGCGCGGTGGCGAAGCGCAGACGGCCAAACACAGTTTCGGTCTGCTGATTAAGGGCCAGATCCACGTCAGCCATGGGCAGTATTCCCCTACACTCCCTCCATCGGCCGAGGTGCCGAAAATCGGACGAAACAGTAAATCCGAAACGCCCAGGACGTCAACAAAACCAGCGTCCCAGGGGGGCGGAGACGCAAGCGGGGGAGCGCATCGGGATGGGGTGGATTAAATTGCGGGGGATTCCGGCGGTTCTGCGGCGGCGGCTTCGGTCTGCCTGCGCCGGAATTCCTTCAGGCGGGCCTCGAGTTGGGGATCGGAAAGGGCCAGCATCGCGGCGGCGAAGAGAGCCGCGTTGATCGCCCCATGGCTGCCAACGGCGAACGTCGCCACCGGCACACCCTTGGGCATCTGCACGGTGGCCAGCAGGGCGTCCAGGCCGCCGGCGAGCTTGCCCTCCATCGGCACGCCCAGCACGGGGATGTGCGTCCAAGCAGCCATCGTCCCCGCCAAGTGGGCCGCCATCCCCGCGCCTGCGAGGATGGCCTTCAGGCCCCGCTCGGCAGCCGATACCGCATAATCGTGGGCCCGTTGGGGGGTCCGGTGGGCCGAGATCACCCTCATCTCATAACCGATACCGAGCTGATCGAGGACCTCCGCGGCCTTACGCATCGTCGGGCCATCGCTGGCGCTGCCCATCACGATCCCGACGACCGGCTTGGCAGATGAAGCGGAACCCATGAGGTCCGGATTATCTTGGTGTCGTCCCCGAAAGGCAAGGTAGGCATACCCATGAGATTGAAAAGACGCCGCCCCGTACCGATCGACCGCCGCAAACACCGGCGATGGTTGTTGCGATTGACCGCATTGCCGACCGCCGCGGGGCGGGAGCACCGCGTGATCGATTGGGTCACGCGGTGGGTGGCTCGGCAGGCCGGGGCCGTCATGAGGGCGGACCGTTATGGCAATCTTCTGATCATGCGACGTTCGCGCGCCCGCTGCAGTAGGGACGGTCGCGGGCCGATTTATTTCACCGCGCACATGGACCACCCCGGCTTCGTGGTGCAAAGGGTGTTGGATGAACGAATGCTCGAGGCGGAGTTCCGCGGCGGGGTGTCGGACCGCTATTTCAAGGGGGCTGCTGTAGTGCTCCATCACGAGAAGCTGCCGAAGGTTCGAGGTCGGGTGCTCAAGCTGTTGCCGGGGGGTCGGCGGGCGCGTGGCCAACGGGTCAGGATCGGATTCCGTCGCCCGGTGAAGGCCGCGCCCGGGGATGTGCTGACGTGGGACGTGGGCCCTACACGCGTCAGGGGTGATCGGCTGGCGGCGCCCGCCTGCGACGACTTGGCAGCTGTGGCGGCGGCGCTGGCGGCGTTCGATGCCTTGGGATCCCGCGCATCGCACGTGCGGGTCCTGCTCACGCGAGCGGAAGAAGTAGGCTTCGTTGGCGCGATCGGGGCGTGTCGGGCGGGGACGATCCCCCGTTCGGCGCGCGTTGTCGCCCTGGAGTGCTCCAAGAGCTTCGCGGATTCGCCGATCGGAAGCGGGCCGATCGTCCGCGTGGGCGATCGCACGAGCACCTTTGATCCCCAGCTGACCTATTGGGCCGCCCAGGTAGCGGGGCAATTGGCCACGGATGACCCCTCGTTCAGGTGGCAGCGGCGGCTGATGCCCGGGGGCACGTGCGAAGCCACGGCGTACCAGGCGCTGGGCCTGTCCGCCACGTGCGTGTGCCTGCCTCTGGGGAATTATCACAACATGCACGAGAAGTCGGGGCGCCCCGCTGCGGAGGTGATCAGCCTGTCGGATTACGACGCCCTGGTACAGATGCTGGTCGCCATCGGTAAAGCTTCTTCGGCAGCACCTCTCGATGCCCCACTTCGTAAGCGCCTCCGTGCTCTGTTTGTCGCTGGGCAGGGCCTTCTCCACTAACCCTGGGTCATTTTCAAGTCGCTTTGGCGGGTCAAGACATCGCCCCGAAGAACGCGATACCCCAACGAAAAACGCCACATGACCCGAGGTTTGATTGACCTGCGCAGATGTTGCGCCGCAGTTGTGATCTTTGCGCCGACGGGGGAAACAGCGGGGCGCATTTGATCCCTTGTTTCTCGATCTTTGACTCCAGCGTCAATAGCCATAAGATTTTTATTGACAATTACTTGCGATGCTATTGTGGCGTAACATTCACCCTATAGTCTCCCGTGGCATCGTGATTGCCTCAAGCTTTAGGCCGTGTGGTGTCTGTGTGACTGGGTGCCTCCCTGGCCTTGTTGTGGCCGGGCCCGCACCTGAGCACGAGTGGCCTATAGCGAGGTGAAAGCGTGAGGACGAACTGGCTGCGGCTGATCGAGCGGTCCGGCGATGCAAACCTGGGGCAGGCGTTGATCCGTCTGGCGAAGCTTGCTGAATCGGTACACCAGTACGACGCCACCCAGCGATTGCACACGGGACGGCTTGGGGAAGAACAGTGCCGTGTTGAAGGATTCGACTGGCGGCCTGCAGGTTTGATCACTCGCACGGACGCGGGCGCGGTCTGCACGGAGGCCGACCGATGAACTACGGCCTGTATCTTTCCGCTTCGGGCGTCCTAACGAACCTGTATCGCCAGGACGTCTATGCCAATAACCTGGCGAACGTCGCGACGGTCGGCTTCAAGCCGGACGTCCCGGCGATCCGCCAGCGCGCCCCGGAGGCGGTCGAGGACGGGCTGAGCTCCCAGGTAAGCCAGCGGCTCTTGGAGCAACTGGGTGGGGGTGTTCTGGCCGGTCCCCAGAGCGTCAGCTTCGCCGCGGGTTCTCTTGAGCAGACGGGCGGCCCTCTCGATGTGGCCCTGGACGCCCCGGACGCCTTTTTCGCGGTCTCAGCCGCCGACCCGGCCGGGGGGGATCGGGCGTCGGTGCGCCTCACGCGCGACGGGCGTTTTACCCGCTCAGCCCAGGGATATCTGGTCACGGTGGCTGGCGGGCACGCGGTGCTGGACCCTCAGGACCAGCCGATTCGGATCGGCGACGGCGCCCCGCTGACGATCGATTCAGCCGGGCGGCTGCGCCAGAACGGTCAAGTCGTCGCCCAATTGCAGATCACCTCGGTCCGCGACCCCCAGCGACTGGTGAAGCACGGCCAGAACCTCTTTGGATTCCAGGGGCAGGCCGACCCCCGCGTCCCGGCTGAGGCAGCGGGGGTGCGACAGGGGTTCGTGGAGGCCAGCGCGGTGGACCCCGTCACGACGCTGCTGTCGCTGGTCGAGGCGACCCAGGCGGCCACCGCTAACACCAACCTGATCCGCTACCACGACCTGCTGATGGACCGGGCGGTGAATGTTTTAGGGCGAGTGGCGTAACCCGGGCCGCGGCGTGCGGGTCAAGGAACTTGGTTTATGGCTGTCGTAGCCCTCCATTCCGCGTCGACCGGCTTGTCGGCGTTGTCCACCGAGCTGGACATCATCGCCAACAACCTGGCGAACGTGAACACCGCCGGGTTCAAGTCGTCGCGCGCCAACTTCGAAGACCTGCTTTACCAGCTCAAAGCCCAGCCCGGCGTCGAAAACGCCAACGGCGATCAGCGGCCGGCGGGCCTGGCGGTGGGCCTGGGCACGCGGATCAGCAACACGCAGTTCGACTTCACCACCGGCTCGCCGCTGGAGACCGGGCGCGAGCTGGATTTGATGGTCGACGGCGCGGGCATGTTCCAGGTGCGGATCCTGCCGGAGATCGGCAACGGCATCGGTTATACCCGTGCGGGCAACTTCTTCGTCAACCGCGACGGCGAGATGGTGCTGGGCAACTCCGACGGCCCACGGCTGGAGCCCCCGATCACCATCCCCGCCGACACCGAGCGCATCGAGGTCAGCGCCGATGGCACGGTGTTCGCTTACCTGGCCGGCCAAGTCGATCCGGCCAACGTCGGGCAGATCCAGCTGGCCACCTTCGTGAACCCCAACGGGCTGCGATCGATCGGCGGCAACCTGCTCGTCGAGACTGCGGCCTCGGGCCCGCCGATCCAGGGCAACCCCGGCGAAGGGACCCTCGGCACGATCCTCCAGAAGTTCCTGGAATCCTCGAACGTGGACCCGGTGAAGGAATTGGTGTCGCTGATCAAGACGCAGCGGGCTTTTGAGATGAACAGCCAGTCGATCCAGGCGGCTGACGCGGTGCTGGAAGTGATCTCCAACCTCCGCAGGTTCTAGCTGATCACGGACGGGCGGCATGAGGCATCACGCGTTCAAGCGGGTTTTCGCGGTGGCGGCGGCGCTGGCCGTCGCTGGCGGGGCCGCTCCCGCCTCGGGGCAGGACAGCGTCCGGCTGAGGGATCATGCCGTCGTGACGGGGGAGCGGGTGCTGCTGCGCGACGTGGCCGAGCTCCAGGGCGAACTGAGCGAGTCGCTCGGCGACGTGGTCGTTGCAACCTTGGGGCCGGCGGGGGCCGTTTCCGGGGGCTCCGGGGATTCTGGGGGCGAGTCAGCCGTGGTCACGATTGACTCGGTGCGTCGCGCGCTCGACGCCCACGGGGTGAACTGGGCGGTCGTCGCGCTGCGTGGACATGGGGTCTGCCGGGTGCAGCGCAGCGACCACCCCCAGGATCGCCCGGCCCAGGCCGATCAGGCGCGGGCGGCCGGCGAAGCGGATCCCGTGGATTTTCCCTCGACCGGCACCCTGCAAGATCGCGTGGTTGAGTTGATCGAGCGATTCGCCGGTGTCGATCGCCAGCAACTGCGGATCGAATTTGCAGACCACGATGAGCAGACGCTGTCGCAGCTCATCGGGCGGGATCGGTATGAATTGGAGCCGCTCTCATCGGTCCCGGTCGGGCGGGTCCCGATCGTGATCCGCCGGTGGGATGGCGATCGGCCGGTGGAAGTGGGGCGGGTGACGGCGGAGGTGGCCCGGCGGCGAGTGGCGGTGGTCGCTCGGGCGACGATCGGCCGGGGACAGACGATCGCCCCCGGGGACCTGGAACCGCGCGAACTGTACCTGACGACCCCTACGGAGCCGGTCGCTTCGCCGGAGCACGCGGTGGGCCGGGTTGCCGCGGCGGTGATCCGCGCTGGGGCGGCGATCTACCCGGATCAACTGCGGTCGCCATTGCTGGTCCGCCGCGGTGAACCGGTCACGGTCCGTTGCGTATCGGGTGCCCTGGTGATCAAAGTCGTTGGGCGTGCGATGCAAGACGGCGGCCTCGGCAGTGTGATCGAGGTGCGCAACGATCGTTCGGGCGAAACGTACCCTGTGCGCGTCACGGGCACGCAGGAGGGTACGGTCGAAGCGGTGCCCGACACCGGGTCGTGGGGCAGTAACGCCGAGGTATCGGCTGCGGCGGAGGCTCAATCGTGAACCCCACTCGATGCTGCTTGCTGGTGGTTTGTTCGGGGCTGGTAGGGATGCCGTGGGCCGCGTCCGATGCCACGTTCGCCCAGACCTCCTCGCTTTACCTTCAAGAGCCCCCGCCCCCACCCGCGGGCAGCCCCGTCCGGATCGGCGTGCCCGACCAACGGTCGGACGAGCTGGTCCGCACGAGCCTGGCCTCGGTCTTGCAACCGGAGCCCCGCCAGTTCGCTTTGCACGACCTGATCACCATCATCGTCCGCGAATCGGTGGAGTCGGATTCGGAATCCAACCTCGACACCGAGAAAAAACTCAGCACCAAGGCCAAGATCAACCGCTTCCCCGACCTGCAGCTGAAGGACCTGCTGCAGTTCCGCGTCCGGCCGGGTGACACCGAGGGCGACCGGCCCGAGCTGGACCTCAGCTACAACGGCAAGTTTGAGGGCGACGGCGACTACAACCGTAAGGACTCGTTCGTCGCCCGCATCACCGCCCGGGTCATCGACATCCGGCCCAACGGCACGCTGGTGCTCGAGGCCCGCAAGTTTATCCAGAGCGACGACGAGAGCCTCTCGATGCTGCTCACCGGCACGTGCAGGAAAGAGGACGTCGCGGCGGACAACACGGTGCTCTCCACCCAGTTGTACGACCTGCGTGTGGTCAAGGAGCACACCGGCGAGCTTCGCCGCGCAACAAAGAAAGGTTGGCTGACCAAGCTGGTTGACACGGTCTTTAACTTCTAGCTCAACGCGATCGGAACCGGCCGCGGGATGGCCTGAAAAACATGAGCAACCGAGACGTCAAAACACGGCGGCGGATTCCCGGCAGCGGGCTGGCGGCGGCGCTTGTGGGGGCGCTGCTGGCGGTGCCGGCCGGGCGGGCTTTCGCGGTGCAGGTGCAGGACCTCGTGCGACTCAAGGGGGCCGAGTCCAGCAAGCTGGTGGGGATGGGGCTGGTGGTGGGGTTGCGAGGGACCGGGGACGGCGGGGCCTTTCTCCCGGCAATGCGCCCGCTGGCGGCGGTGATCCAGCAGCTGATGGACCCCACCGCGGTGGCGATCGAATTGAAGGACGCCAAGAACGTTGCCCTGGTCACGCTGGTCGCCACGCTGCCGGCCTCGGGCGTCCGCGAGGGCGACCGCGTGGACGTGCACGTCAGCGCTGTCGGGCCGGCCAAGAGTCTCGCGGGCGGGCGGCTGTTCATGATCCCCATGACCGGGCCGGTGCCGGGTTCGCCAGTGTATGCCTTCGCCGAGGGGCCGGTGACGATCGAATCCCCCGACGCCCCGACCGTCGGCGTGGTGAAAGAGGGGGCCCAGCTCACCCGTGACGTGATGGCTCGCTACCTCGACTCCTTCGGCAGGATCACCCTCGTGCTCAACGAGGCCAACGCCTCCTGGCCCACGGCGAACAACCTGGCGAACCTGATCAACGGCATCGTCTCGCCCGACGGGCCCAACCTGGCCAAGGCGATCGACCAGAAGAACGTCGTCATCGAGGTGCCGACCTACGAGCGGTCGGACCCCGCCCCGTTCATCAGCCAGGTGTTGCGGGCGTACGTCGACCCCACGCAGATCGGCACGGGCGCCCGCGTAGTGATCAACGAGCGCACCGGCACGATCGTCGTCAGCGGCGACGTGCAGATCTCCCCCGCGATCATCTCGCACAAAGGCCTGACGATCACCACCATCACGCCCCCGATCACCCCCAGCGAGCAGAACCCGGTCCGTGACAGCCGCCACTTCGTGCCCATCGACCCGGAGAAGCGAGGCGGCGCGAAGCTGGCCGACCTGCTCGAGGCGTTTAACCAGTTGAAGGTCGATGCGGTCGACCGCATCGCGATCGTGAAGGAGATCCACCGCAGCGGCAAGCTGCACGCCCAGCTGATCCTGGAATGAACCCGGTCCGTGGGCCCCCCGGAAGGTGTCCCCCGGAAGGTGTGTTCGGGAAGGTGTGTCCCGGAAAGTGACCCTCGGTCGGTGTGTCCTCGGAAGGTGTGCCCAAGCATGGAAGCCTCTTCGATTAGCCGCTTGGAAATGTCTAGCCACGCCGCCTCGACCCTGTCCGGTCCAGGCGCGATGGCCCCATCGGAACCGGGGTTCGCTGCGCTGTTGGCGGGCCATCGTTCGGCGCGGGGGTCGGCGGGCCTGTCCGGTGCATCCTCGGCACCACCTAACCATCGAGCGTCACACGAGGCGGCCCAGCAGCTCGTGTCGATCGCCCTGGTCCAGCCCGTCCTGACGCAGATGCGGCGCGACCCCTTCCGGACCGAGCTATTCCACGGCGGGTTCGCGGAGGACGCGTTCGGGGCCCGCTTGGATTCGATCCTTGCTGAGCGAATCACCCAGCGGTCCAACCTCCCGCTGGTGGACGCGATCGCGCGCACGCTCGGCCGGCACAGCCTGGAGCGATCGCGTAACCCCCACGCTTCAGACGCAAAGGTGAACCTGCGTGGATAAGCAGCTCGCCCAGCTCGAAACGGTGTTGGTGGACATGGCGGCGGCGCACGAGCGGCTGCTGGCCGTGGTCAACCGCAAGCGGCAGGCCCTTGGCGCGGCCGACCCCCGGGCCCTAGCCGCCTGCTGCGAGGAAGAAAACCAGATCGTTCAAGCCATCGGCGAACTGGAGAAACAGAGGCTGACCCTCGTGGCGGAGCTGACGCTGCGCACCGATCCTTCGGCGGCGGCACCGCTCCGCCTGGGCGAACTGGCGCAGCGGCTGCCCGAACCCGCTCGAGGCAGGCTGCTCGTGCTGCGCCAGCAACTGCGGCAGCGCATCGAAGACACCAGGCATCACACAGCGGTGACCCGCACCGCCACCGAGTCCCTGGTCCGCCACATGGCCGGCCTGGTCCAGGTCGTCGGTGGGATGGTCACGGGGATCGGTTTGTACAGCCGCGGGGGGGCGGCGCCTAAGGCGGCGCTGACGGTCAGCACCTTCAATACCACGGTGTAGGGGGCTGCTGGCCGCGCAGAACACGAGGCAAAGGCGAACGGGATGCACGGTTCCGCGGCGCTCGCGGTGAGGTAGCTCGATGGGGCTTAGCGGCTCGCTACAAATCGGACGGACGGGGCTGATCGCCAGTCAGACCGCGATCGAATTGACCGGCCAGAATCTGGCCAACATCGCCACCCCGGGGTACCACCGGCAGTCGATCGACCTGACTTCCGCCGGTTCGCAGGAGATCCAACGCGACATCTTCATCGGGCGCGGCGTCCAAGTCCAGCAGATCGTCCGGCACATCCACGAGTCGCTCGAGTCTCGGCTGCGGACCAGCATCGCCGACCAGTCCGGCGCCTTGGAACGCCAGCAGTTGCTCTCACAGATCGAGTCCCTCGAAAACGAGCTCTCGGACAACGACCTCTCGTCCCACTTAAGCGCCTTCTTCGGTGCGTGGAACGAGCTAGCCAACAGCCCGGAGGACAACTCCGTCCGCACGCTCGTGCTGCAGCAGGCACGGACGCTGGGCGGGTTCATCCGGGGGTTGCGGGAGGACATGGCCCAGCTGCGCGAACAGGTCGACGCCGCCATCGACTCCATCGCTTCCACCGTCAACGACCTGCTCGAAAAGATCGAAGCGATGAACGGCCAGCTGGTCCTGAGCGAGGCAGGCGGTGGTCAGGCCAACGGGTTGCGCGACCAGCGCGACGCGCTGCTCGCCGAACTATCCCAGTACATCGAGGTATCCGCGGTCGAGCAGAACTCCGGGGCCATCGACGTCTTTGTCGGGTCGTTGCCGATCATCCTTAATGGAAAAAGCCGGGGGGTGGAGCTGCGGCGGCGGGCCGTGGGGGACCGGCTCGAGATCGACCTGGTGATCCAGGACGATCAGAGCGTGCTGCAGACGACCTCAGGCCGGCTCGGGGCGCTGGCCGAAGCGCGCGACGCAGACTTGGTCGCCGCGATCGATACCCTCGACCGGTTCGCCCACGAGCTGATCTTCCAGATCAACCGCATCCACAGCCAGGGCCAGGGCTTGGGAGGGTTCGATTCGGTGACTGCCGCTGCCCGGGTGGACGACCCCGCTGCCGTGCTCACCAGCGCCGCGGCCGGGCTGGAGTTCACGCCCAGGCACGGGTCGTTCCAGGTCCACCTGACCCAGAAGTCCACCGGCCAGCGCACGACCGGCGTGATCAACGTCGATCTGGACGGGATCAACTCCTCGGCCGACACGACGCTGCAGAGCCTGGTGACGGACCTCGATGCGGTGGCGAACCTCTTCGCCTCGATCACGCCGGACGGCAGGCTCACGATCCAAGCCGATAGCGCCGACTTCGAAATCACCTTCAGCGACGACTCCAGCGGCATGCTGGCGGCGTTGGGCATCAACACGTTCTTCGTCGGCAGCGACGCCCGCGATATCGACGTCAACAGTGTGGTCGATCGATCCCCTGCCCTGGTTGCTGCGGCGCAGGGGCACGTGCCGGGGGACAACCGTACGGCCCTGGCGCTGGCGGGGCTGCGCAACCAAGCGGTCCCCGGGTTGGACGGCCTGAGCCTGACCGAGTTTTGGGATCGGCATGTGGGGGACTACGCCGCTCGCGCCGCCCAGGCGGAACTGGAGCAGGAGGCGACCACCGTCGTCCGCGAAAACCTTCAAGCCCAGCAGCAGTCCGCCAGCGGCGTCAACACCGACGAAGAGACGATCAACCTCCTCGCGTTCCAGCGGGCCTACCAGGGCAGCGCCCGGTTCCTCGTTGTCGTCGACGAGCTGCTGCAGACCTTGTTGTCGCTCGTGTGAGACCCCCCGGGCCGCGGATGGCCCCGGGGATCAGAAGCTTTAAGCCATGAGTCAGATCAACGCCACAGCCGTGCGGACGACGCTTCAGCTGAGCACGAACCAGCTGCTGGCGGCCCTGCGGCGCACGCAAAACAACATGACCGAGACGCAGACACAGATCAGCACCGGCCGGGCCCTCGATCGGCCCTCGGACGACCCGGCGAAAGTCTCGGCCATCCTCTCGTTGCACACGGCGCTGGACGTCCGTGAGCAGCAGGAACGGAACCAACAGCACGCGCTGTCGGTGCTCGACGCGACCGACCAAGCCCTCAGCGACGCCACCGAACTCGTCCTGCAGGCCAAGAGCGTTGCGCTGAGCCAGGTGGGCGTCACTTCCACGGCGGACACCCGCGCTTCCGAAGCCGTCGTCGTCGATTCCCAAATCCAGTCCCTGCTGGATATCGCCAACCGTCAATTCCAGGGGATCGCCCTGTTCGGCGGCCGGCGCAGCGGCACGGGGGGGCCGGCGTTCGAGGAGTTCCTCGGCGGCATCCGCTACCTCGGCGCCAACACCAACCTCACCACCGACGTCGGCCTTAGCGAGGTCGTCGGCATCAACAGCAACGGCGTCGAGGCGTTCAACTCGCTGTCCGTCCGCGTGCAGGGCTTGGTCGACCTGAACCCCCGGGCCACCGCCCAAACCCGGTTGATTGACGTGAACGGCGCCCAAGGCCAAGGCGCCCGGTTGGGTTCGATCCGTGTCACCGTCGATGGAACCGCTCTCACCGTGGACCTGACGGACGCGGAAACCCTCGGCGATGTCGTCACACGGGTGAACGAAGCGATCGGCTCCGTCGACCCCACGGCCGGCGCACTGGCGGTCGCCCAAGACGGGTTTGCGCTGACAGCGGCCACGGGTCACACCGTGGCCATCGCCGACCTCGGTTCCGGCCCGACCGCTGCGGACCTGGGGATCGCGATTAGTGCCGCTGGCGCCACTACCCTTGGCAGCGACCTGGACCCGCGTCTTACCGAACAGACCCAGCTTTCTGCCTTGGGCGCGCCCGTGGATTTCGCCAGTGGCCTGAAGATCACTCAGGGTGGGGTGACCAAAGTCGCGGACTTCGGCTCCGCCAGCACGATCCAGGACATGATCCAGATCGTTGATCAACTGGACCTGGGGTTGCGTCTGGAGATCAACCGGGATGGCGCCGGCTTGAACTTGATCAGCGATGTCAGCGGGCTGGAGCTCTCCGTCGGCGAGAACGCCGGCGGCACGACCGCGGAGGACCTGGGTCTGCGGACGTTCGGGCTGGCCACCAAGCTATCCGATTTTCGGCATGGCAGGGGGGTCTCCAACATCCAGGGCCAGGACGATTTCGCGGTCGAGCTGCACGATGGTCGGGGGTTTACGGTCAACATCGACGGCGTGACGACCGTGGGCCAATTGATCGCCGCGGTTCAAGCCGCCGCTGCCTCTTCGGGGCTGACCGTGGGTACCCCGGGCGCCGCGGGAACCGACTTCAATGTCGGGCTGGCCCGGGACGGCAACGGCTTGGTTCTTGAGGACGGCACCACCGGCACGGCTGGCTTTCGGGTGGTCCAGATCGGGCTTTCGCAGGCTGCGGAAGACCTGGGCATCCACATCGACGCCGGCAGCGGCAGCGCCATCGCGGGAGCGGACACCGCCCAAGTCCGGGTCGAGAGCGTGTTCACTCATTTGCTGGCTCTTCGCGACGCACTGAGGAATAACGACACGCGTGGCATCACTTTTGCTGGAGAAGGGATCGAAGAGGACAGCCGCAGCGTGGTCCGTGCCCGGGCAGACGTCGGCGTCCGGGCCCAGAGGGTCCGGGGTCAGAACGAAAGGTCAGCGGAGTTGAAGATCGCCGAGCAAACGCTTTTGAGCCAGCTGCAGGACGTGGACCTGGCCGAGGCCATCACGCGGTTCACCCAGCAGAGGCAGCAGTTGGAAGCCACCCTGCAGCTCGGGGCGATCAACCTCCAGGTGAGCTTGTTGGACTTCTTGCGCTAGGAGGCGCAGGGATTGCGCGGCGGGGCGGCCCACGGCCGGCCGAACGAACCCCCGCCCAGGCGACGGCAGGAAGCCGTCACACGAATCGGCGTGATCGACGCCGCCGAGGTTCCAGGATGGACGGCCGCATGAGGGATCGAGTCATGATCGTCAACACGTCGAGGTTCGGTCAGGTGCAGGTCGACGCGGAGCAGACCCTCACCTTCCCCAAGGGACTGCTGGGCTTCCCGAAGTACACCCGGTACGTCCTGATCCGGCCATCCGAGGACAGCTTCTTCTACTGGATGCAGTCGATGCAGGCGGCGGACCTGGCGTTCGTGGTCACCGACCCGAGCCTGTTCGTCCCGACCTACCGCGTCCCGTTCAAGCAGGAGCAGATGGTCGAGCTGGGCATCACCGGCCCCGAGGACGCCTACGTGCTGGTGATCGTCAACAAGCACGGCCACATGCTCACCGGCAACCTGCAGGGGCCCCTGGTGATTCACGCCTCACGGCGGATCGGGGAGCAACTGGTGCTGTCCGACCGGCGGTTCACGACGCGGGTGCCGCTGCTGGAGTTGCCGGTGGCGGCCGAGGCCGTGGCGGTCTAGGGGGAGTTCCACGGGGGTGCCAGCGGAACGGGGGATCGGCGCACGGATGCGCATCGACGCGGGACGATCGGCCAGCGGGGCTTGCCGATCGGCCAGCCAGGGCCCAAGGAAGGAGCCATTCGAGATGCTCGTGCTTTCCCGGCAGCGCGAAGAAACGATCATGATCGGCGACGACATCGAGATCACCGTCGTCGACATCCGCGGCGACAAGGTACGCCTCGGCATAAGCGCGCCGCGGCAGGTTCAGGTGCACCGCAAAGAGGTGTACGAAACGATCACGGTCGAGAACGCCGGCGCCACGCAGGTCCGCGTGGACGACCTGACCGAAGCCGACCGCCAGCTGCGCCGCCTCTGCACCGCTTCAAAACGAAGGGGCCATCAGGGCCCCCACGCGACGTGCATCCAAACGGGGGATGGAATCACGGACACACCACGGGGCCACCTCGGCTGCCGCCACGATCCGCGGCCAGACCTCAAGGGCACGACCCCGGTAGTAGATAGCCGGTCAGGACGACCGGCCTAGGACAATCAAGGAGGATTGTCATGACTCGGATCAACACCAACGTCCCCGCCCTGGTGGCCCACAACAAGCTCAGCCGCTCCAACGCCGACTTGCAGGTCCGCCTGGAGCGACTGAGCACGGGCCTGAGGATCAACCGCGGCGCGGACGACCCCGCCGGCCTGATCGTATCTGAGCGGCTCCGCAGCGAGATCAACAGCGTCACCCAGGCCGTCGAAAACGCCGAGCGAGCCTCGAACGTCATCGCCACCGCCGAGGCGGCGCTCGCCGAGGTCTCCCAGCTGCTCAACGACATCAAGGGCCTGGCGATCGAGTCCGCCAACACCGGCGCCTTCAGCAAGGAGGAGATCGAGGCCAACCAGCTGCAGATCGACTCCGCCATCGCCTCGATCACCCGCATCTCCAATACCACCACGTTCGCCGGCCTGAAGCTGCTGGATGGCTCGCTGGATTACCTGACCAGCGGCGTCGACTCCTCGCAGATCCAGGACGTCCGGGTGTTCGGCGTCAATTTCGGCACCCGCACCTCCGTGCCGGTCACCGTCGAAGTCCTCAACAGCGCCGAAACCGCACAGCTGTTCCTCTCCGGCAATCTCGGGCCGGTGCCGGGCACCCTGACCTCCAGCGTCACCTTCGAGCTCGGCGGCAACAAGGGCGTGCAGGTGTTCTCGTTCGTCAGCGGCACCGCCTTGTCCGCGGTGGCGTTCGCGATTAACCAAGTGTCCGACGCCATCGGCGTCTCCGCCACCCTGGTCAATACCGCCGATCAGACCTCCGGCCTGGTCTTTACCAGCACCTCGCTGGGGTCCGAGGCCTTCGTCAGCGTCCGCAAGGTCCTCGACGGGGCGTTCTTCCAGACCTACGACCAAAAGAACGGGGGGGCCGTCAACCGCGACACGGGGGAAGACGTCCTGGCCCTGGTCAACGGCAACCTCGCCCTGGGCGACGGCGCGGAAGTCAGCCTGCATACCAACACCCTCAGCCTCAACCTCACCCTCACCCGCTCGGCGGCCCAGGCCCTGGACACTTACGACTTCACGATCACCGGCGGCGGCGCCAACTTCCAGGTAGGCCCCAACATCAATTCCGGTCAACAGATCGGGTTCGGCATCCAGTCCGTCGCAGCGACCCGCCTGGGCAACGAAACCCTCGGGTTCCTCAACACCATCGTGCAGGGCGGCGACAACAGCCTGGTCACCGGCAATGCGCAGGCGGCGTCCGAAATCCTGGACGTGGCGATCACTCAGATCGCCGTCCTCCGCGGCCGCCTGGGGGCGTTCGAACGCAACACGCTGCAGACCACCATCCGCAGCCAACAGATCGCCTTGGAAAACCTGACCGCCTCCGAAAGCGACGTGCGCGACGCCGATTTCGCCGCGGAAACCTCGGCGCTGACCCGCGCCCAGATCCTGACCAACGCCGGCGTGTCCACGCTCGCCATCGCGAACAACACGGCGTCGGCGGTCCTGTCGCTGCTGCAATAACCGGCCGTGGGCAGGCCTTTCGCCCGCCGTGGAAAGCCCCACGCAGCCCCGCCTGGAAAGGCGGGGTTTTTCCTATCGCGGTCGGGCTGGCCCCGCGGCTCTCAGGGCCCGGCGACCTTCCCTACACCCTACCGGCATCGTTCGAACATGGGGGCGGTCAGGCCGAGAAAGTTCGCCAGGAGCTTGGGCCCCTCGGTGGTGAGGAAGCTTTCGGGGTGGAATTGCACGCCCTCCAGCGGGGCGGGGCCGAACACGCCCGGCTTCGCACGCAGGGCCATGACCTCGCCCTCGTCGGTCCAGGCGCTGACCTCGAACCGCGCCCGGTCGAACGAGTCGGGCTCGATCACCAGGCTGTGGTACCGCGTCGCGGTGAAAGGGTTCGCCAGCCCGGCGAAGATCGTCCTCCCGTCGTGGTGGATCGGCGAAGTCTTGCCGTGCATCAACCGGTAGTTCCTGCCGACCTTCATGCCGAACGTGTGCCCGATGCACTGGTGGCCCAGGCAAACCCCCAGCACAGGCACCCGGCCGGCAAACGCCTGGATCAGCTCGTTAGACACCCCCGCCTCACGAGGCGTGCATGGGCCCGGGGAGATGATCACGTGGTCCGGCTGCAGCGCCAGCGCCTCTGGCACGGTGAGCTTGTCGTTACGGAACACCCGCAGTTCCAGCGAGGGGTCCATCTCCCCGATCCGCTGGACCAGGTTGTAGGTGAAGCTGTCGTAGTTGTCGATCAGCAGAACCATGTCGTTCTCACAAGGGTCGCGTGCGTGCGTGATTGTAGCCCGCTCCAGCGGCGGGCCAGACGCTTTTTAGACGTTGAAGTATTTCGCCTCGGGGTGGTGCGCGACCACCGCGCTGGTCGACTGCTCCGGGTCGATCTGCCAGTTCTCCGTCAGCACGCAGCCGATGCGCGACGGGTCGATCAGGCCGAACAGCTTCTCCTGGTCGCTCATCTCCGGGCAGGCAGGGTAGCCGAAGCTGTACCGGCTGCCGCGGTAGTGCTGGGTGAACAGCTCGCGGATGTGGGGGCTATCTTCGCCGGCGATCCCCAGCTCCTGCCGGATGCGCTTGTGCCAGAACTCCGCCAGCGCCTCGGCGCACTCGACGCCGAACCCGTGCAGGTAGAGGTATTCCGCGTAGTTGTTCGCCTCGAACAGGGCCTTGGCGCGCCGGCTCGCTTCGCCGCCGACGGTCACGCACATCAGGGCGAGCGTGTCCTTCTCATCCGACTCCACCGGCCGGAAAAAGTCGCTGATGCACAGGCGCCGCCGCGTCCGCTGCCGCGGGAACGTGAATCGCTCGATCTCGCGCTCGTGGTGCACCGGGTCGTACACGATCAGGTCGTTGCCTTCGCTGGCGCAGGGGAAGTAACCGTAGACCACCTTGGGTTGCAAGACGCGCTCGTCACGACACTGCACCGCAAGCCGGCGGAAGATCGGCTCGACCTCGTCCTCCAGCTGGGCCTCGTACTCCGCGTCGGTCTTGCGGCCTTTCTTGAACTGCCATTGGCCTCGGAACAGGGCCACCTTGTTGATGAACGGGTAGACGTCGTCCAGGCGGATCCCCTCGACCACCCGCGAGCCCCAGAAGGGAGGCCGTGGGATGTCCACATCGGTGCGAACCGCGGAGCGCCCTTCCCCGACAGCGGGCGTGACCGCCGTCGCGCCCGACGCTTCTTGCCCCATGGAGGACCCGCTGCGCGCCAAACGCTCCTCAACCTGAGCGCGCTTGCCCAGGCGATCGTCGATCTCAGCGTCCAACTCACCCGCCCGCCCGTTGACCAGGTAATCCATCGTGCGCAGGCCCTCGAAGGCGTCCCGCCCGTAGTACACGTGCCCCTGGTACACGCTGCGCAGCTCGCTCTCGCAGTAATGCCTGGACAGGGCCGCCCCGCCCAGCAGCACCGGCACCGTCACGCCCTGGGTGTTCAGTTCCTCCAGGTTCTCCTTCATCACGGTTACGCTCTTGACCAGCAGGCCCGACAAGCCGATCGCGTTCGCCCCCGTTTCCCGCCATTTTTCCAGGATGTTGGAGATCGGCTGTTTGATGCCCAGGTTGTAAACCGTATACCCGTTGTTGGACAGGATGATGTCCACCAGGTTCTTGCCGATGTCGTGCACGTCTCCTTTGACCGTGGCCAGCACGATCGAGCCCTTGCTGCCGCCGTGCACCTTCTCCATGTACGGTTGCAGGTGGGCGACCGCCATCTTCATCACCTCGGCCGACTGCAGCACGAACGGCAGCTGCATCTGCCCCGAACCGAACAGGTCACCGACGACCTTCATCCCGTCCAGCAGGTGGTCGTTGATGATCTGTAAGGGGCTGTACTTCTTCCGAGCTTCTTCGAGGGTTTCGATCAGGCCCCGCTTTTCCCCGTCGATGATGTGGGCCCGCAGGCGGTCCTCCAGCGACAGCTGATGGATGTCCTTTTTCTGTGGCGCCGATCCGGCTGCCTCGTCGGGGAACAGGTCCACGAACCGTTGCAGCGGGTCACCGCCGGTCTCAGCCCGCCGGTCGTAGATCAGGTCCAGCGCAGCGTTCCACTGGGCGTCGTCGATCTTGTTTCGCGGCAGGATCTTCGACGCGTGCAGGATGGCGCTGGTCAGCCCCGCCTGGATCAGCTCGTGCAGGAATACGCTGTTGAGCACCACACGGGCAGCGGGCTTCAGTCCGAAACTGATGTTCGACAGGCCCACGACGATCTGGCACCGGGGGAACTCGCGGGCGATCCGCCGCACACCTTCGATCGTTTCCAGGCCGCTGCGCCGGTCCTTGTCCATGCCGGTAGAGATCGGCAGCACCAGGGGGTCGAAGAACAGGTCGTGCGGCGCCAGGCCGTACTTCTCCACCGCCAGCCGGTACATCCGCTGCGCGATCGCCAGCTTGCGGTCGGCGGTGCGCGCCATCGCTTCTTCTTTGTCTTCGTCGATCGTGCCCAGCACCAGGGCGGCGCCGTAGCGTTTGGC
>JAJUHR010000275.1 GCA_029267795.1 Planctomycetota bacterium | reverse complement strand
TGGCAACATCCCGGTCGTGAAGGACAACTTCAGCCTGGTCATCCTGGCCATCATTGTGCTGTCGGTGCTGCCGATCGTGGTCGAGTTCCTCCGGGCTCAGCGCGCCGCTCCCGACGCACCCAGGTCCCCCGAACCGAGGGACTGATACCCCTCCGACCGCCTTCGAGTGGGGGTGTCGCGATCAAGCTCAGGGTCGCCGTGGTAGAGTGAAGCGACATCGCGGCAAACCCCGGAGCATCGCTACGCTCTGCCCTCCCAGCCACCCCAATCCGAAAAACGCCGCACCCAGGCAAACACGCCACAGATAGGCTCAACTCCGACGGGCCTGAGCCCGCGGCGGCGCTTTGCCCGAGGCGTCGACAAACCCCCACCAAGGCCGGGTCCGGATCAACAGCGTCGACAACGGCATCGCCAGGGCAGAGGTGTAGATCAGCTTCAAGAACCGCACCGCCAGCTGGTCCGCAGCCGCCCACCCGCTGATCGGCTCACCGATCGGCCAAGGCAAACCCCGCATGCCCAGCACCGCCACGATCACCACGTGCCCCGCGATGCCCGCCAGCAGGACGATCGCCCCGAACACCAGCCGGGACTCACGGAACACCAGCCCCCGCAGTTGCCAAGCCACGTAACCAGCAGCCAGGTAACCCAACGCTCCCGGTCCGACCAGCACCAGGTCGGTCGCATAGCCGGTCGGCTGCAACGGCGTGCTCAGGTCCACCAACACACCCAAGGCAAGAGCCGCCCACGCCAGCACGCGGGGCTGAGCCGAGATCGCCACGAACACCACCAGCAGCAGGATCAGATCCGGCGTGGTCCCCCGAACCTGCAACAGCGTGGCCAAGCCTTGCTGTAACGCCAAGGCAAAATACGCGAAGATGAACAGCACGGGCCAGCGCATATCAACTCATGGGGCGCTCGAAAACGAGGGCTGGAACGCCCCCTGGGCTCGCGGGGGCTCGAAGTCGGTCGGTACAATCACGGTGACTCGGTCCAGGTGCGTTAGCGACCGGATCGGGCGGATCACCACACGCCGACGCAGGATCGGATCGTCCGGGTGTTTCTCGATGCGGGCCACCTGCCCGATGACCAAGCCGCGGGCCTCGGCCGGCCAACCCTCGTCAGCCAGGTATGCCAAGTCGCCCTCGCGCACCGGGTCGCCTTCATCCGTGGTGGCCCAGAGCTCGAGGCGGCGCTGCGCCGCTTGGGCACGCGTCAGCGCACTGCGCGGCGGCGCCCCGGGCACGGGCGGGAGCACCCGCACCACGAACTGCGTGTCCGCAGCGGTGATCAGGCGCACCGTCGCCGCCACGGGCCCCACGCTCGACAGCCGCCCCACGAGGTTAAACCCGTCTGCCACCACCAGCCCCGATCGCAACCCGTGCTTGTACCCCCGGTTGATCGTGAGCGTCGGATATAGCGAGTCACCGGACCAGCTGGCTACCGAAGCGGGCATCAGCCGCACGCCGGTCAGGCTCAAGTATCCACGCATGCCGGTGAGCTGGGCGATCTTGGCGCGGGCCTGGGCCAGCTCCTGGCTCAACTGCTCGTTGTAGTACAGGGCCTGCTCAAGATTGGACCGCAACTGCTCGCCTTCACCCAAATCCACCGACCGGTCGGCCGGGCGTCGTATCGCGCCGGCTAGCGAGTTCAGGGCCATCTCGCTGGGATACAGCACCGCCCGCAGCAAGTACCGCGGGCGATCGGTCAGCACCCGGGCCCAGTTGCCCGGCGCCATCGCAGCCAGGACCAGGGCCACCGTCGTGGCTGCCAATACCTGCTGGGGTTTAAGCCGCGATTTTCTCATGACCGGTTCTGGAAGGAGGGGGACCGGTGCAGCGTGGTCGTACACGCAAAGGCGACGGCGGGGGACCAGACCAAGGCACCACCTCGCGGCCGTGTGGACAAGCCGGCCTAGAGGTTGTCCATGTCGCTCTCCATCGTCTGCTTCCACTCCTCCAGGTGCTCCAAATAGATCGCCGTGCCGCGGGCGACGCAGGTCAGCGGGTCGTCCGCGATTCGGCAGGGCAGGCCCGTGGCGTTCGACAACACCGCGTCCATCCCCCGCAGCAGCGCGCCGCCCCCCGCTAAACAGATGCCATTCTCGACCAAGTCGGCCGCTAGCTCCGGCTCGACGCGTTCCAGCGTCCGCGTCACCGCCTCGACGATCGCCCCGACCGGCTCCTGCAACGCCTGACAGATCTCGTCCGAGGTGACCACCGTTTTCCGAGGCAGGCCGGAGATCATGTCCCGGCCACGGACCTCCATCGTCCGCTCGGTGCCGTCGGGCGCCACGCAGCCGATCTCGATCTTGACGCGCTCCGCCGTCTGCTCGCCGATCATCAGGTTGTAGGCCTTCTTCATGTGGTTGATGATGGCCTCGTCCATGTCGTCGCCGGCGACGCGCACCGACTCGCACTCGGCGATGTCCGCCAGGCTCATGATCGCCACCTCCGTGGTCCCGCCGCCGATGTCCACGATCATCGACGCGGTGGCTTCGGAGATCGGCAGGTTGGCGCCGATGCCCGCGGCCATGGGCTCCTCCACCAGGTATACCCGCCTGGCCCCCGCTCGCTCGGCCGAGTCCAGCACCGCACGCTTCTCCACCGCGGTGATCCCGCTGGGCACCGCGATGACGACCCGCGGCTTGACCCACGGACGCCGGCCGTTGACCTTGCGGATGAAGTACGACAGCATCGCCTCGGTGATCTCGAAGTCGCTGATCACCCCGTCTTTGAGTGGCCGGATCGCCGTGATCGAACCCGGCGTCTTGCCGAGCATCTCCTTGGCCACCCAGCCCACCGCGTTGCCGCCCTGCAGCACCTGGTTCGTGCCCTTCTTGACCGCCACCACGCTCGGTTCGTTGAGCACGATCCCCTCTCCGCGAACACACACCAGCGTGTTGCAGGTGCCCAAGTCGATGCCCATGTCCACGCTGAACCAACCTAATACGTCGTCAAAGCCCACGCTCGATAAGCCCCTAACTTCGCAGCCACCTCAGCTGTGCTGACGCCGCCGGCCCCGCCCACGTGCGCCCCCAGGCCGGAATCACCGATGCTTAACACCCAAAATATACGCCGCACGGCGCACTCGGACCCGCTGCCATCACGCGCCTGTGGGCCAATCGTCCCCCGACGTCCGCGAGACAACAAGGCCGCTCGGCCCGTCATAGACCCGACTGGGCCATTGTACCTGAATATATAACCGGAAAGGCCAGAATTAAAATGTCAAGAAAAATCCCACTCGGCAGCCCGCCGCCGAATCAGCTGCAACAACTCTTCTTAAAAGAGCTTGATCTCACCAAACAACTGAAGGCTTCGGTAGCAAACAATCACAATGCCCGCCACCAGCGAGACCAAAGCGACAAACGCCAGAACGGTGTAAATGTTGTTGGGCGCCGGTGCCGAACCTTGCCCTGCTCGTTCGCGCATCGCCTGTGCCTTC
>JAJUHR010000377.1 GCA_029267795.1 Planctomycetota bacterium | reverse complement strand
GTGAACCCGCCGGTGCACGCCTGGGCGTGCTGGCGCGTGTACAAGATGACCGGGCCGCGGGAGAAGCGCGACAGGGCGTTCCTGGCCAGCACGTTCCAGAAGCTGCTGCTGAATTTCACGTGGTGGGTCAACCGCAAGGACCCGCATGGCAAGCACCTATTCGCCGGGGGGTTCCTGGGCCTGGACAACATCGGCGTGTTCGACCGGTCCCGGCCGCTGCCGGATGGGAGCCACCTGGAACAGGCGGACGGCACGGCGTGGATGGCGTTCTACTGCGCGACGATGCTGTCCATGGCGCTGGAGCTGGCGCGGTACGACCCGGCCTACGAGGACATGGCCAGCAAGTTCTTCGAGCATTTCATCGCGATCGTCGACGCGATGAACACGCTGGGCGGCACGGGCCTGTGGAACGAGGAGGACGGCTTCTACTACGACCAACTGCACGTCGACGGCCAGACGATCCCGCTGCGGGTGCGGTCGATGGTCGGGTTGATCCCCCTGTGCGCGGTGGAGGTGCTGGAGCGTGATGTGATCGACCGGCTCCCGGGGTTCCGCAAGCGCATGCAGTGGTTCCTGGCGAACCGCCGCGACCTGGCGCAGCGGATCTCGTACATGGTCGCGCACGACTACAAGACGGCGGACGGGCGGGATGAGGGCGAGCGCCTGCGCTACCTGCTGGCGGTCCCGTTGAAGCAACGGCTGGAGCGCGTGCTGCGGTACATGCTGGACGAGAACGAGTTCCTTTCGCCCTACGGGATCCGTTCGCTGTCGCGCGTGCACCGGGACCAGCCGTACGTGATGAGATGGCATGGCCGGGAACACCGGGTGGACTACGTGCCGGCGGAGTCGACGACGGACTTATTCGGCGGCAACAGCAACTGGCGCGGGCCGATCTGGATGCCGGTGAACTACCTGATCATCGAGGCGCTGGAGCGGTACCACCACTTCTATGGGGACGAGTTGAAGGTGGAGTGCCCGACCGGGTCGGGGCAGATGATGAACCTGCAGCAGGTCGCGGACCAGATCGCGTGCCGGTTGGCGAACCTGTTTCTGGCCGGGGGAGAGGGGCAGCGGCCGTGCCACGGATCGGACCACCGCTACGCCCAGGACGCGGCGTTTCGAGACCTGTTACAGTTCCACGAATATTTCGATGGCGACACGGGTCGTGGCTTGGGGGCCAGCCACCAGACCGGCTGGACGGCGCTGGTGACACGGTGCCTCGAGCACACCTGCCATTCCCGTTCGGCAGCGGAGGCGGGGCATGGACATGCAGCGGCCGCCCGCCGCAGCCCGCGGAGATCCCCGAAGAAAAAGCGCTGAAAAGCCGTTTCGACGCGACGCCGCGTCGCGGTTGACTTGAAAGGGTTTTACGGCACGCCCTTAAGCAGCTCTTTGGCGGTCACGCGGTTTTGCTGGGAGGGATCTGCCGGTTCATCGGTTTCGCCCGAACTGTTGGGTTCCGCGGAGGATTCGACCGGCGTCTCGATCGGCAAGGGCTGGGACTCGCGCACGAAGCGATACGCGCCTCCGTACTCTAAAGCGATGGTCTTGAGGGTCTCCTGCGGGTCGGGGTAGAAGAACTGGACGGTGTTGAAAATAGTGTAGCGGCTGGGATTGAGTTCCCGCAGCAGACCGAGCAGTTGGTCTCTGTCGATTTCACCGGGGCCCTTCCCCGTGATCCTGTCGGAGAAGATGCACACCAGGTCGGGGGCGTAGCCCATCGCCACTTTCAGGGCGTTGACCGGGTTGGACGACCCGCTGGGCAGGATGTGCCCCGTGTCGGGGTCGATCCAGTCGATGGTCTGCTCCTTCATCTTTTGGCTTGCGGCCTTAAGGCCGCGGGGCGGGACCTCGATAGCGGCGTTGTGCTGGAAGAAGATCACGGTGAAGAATTGATGTTCATCGAGCTGGCTGATGGAAGCGCCCAGCTCGGCGACGACGCGGGGGAGCGTGTCGATCAACGAGCCGGAGGCGTCGACCAGGAAGATGATGCGGCCGAAGGGCGAGAAGTCGGTCGCCGGCCGGTTCGGTTGATTCGTCGCAGCGGTGGAGCCCGCTGGATCGGCGACGACGGGCAGCGAAACACCCGGCGAGGGCCCCACCGGGGTAGCGGTGCCCGCGGGGGCGCCCTGCATCCGCAACTGGGTCAGGATCTGCTGCAGTAGTTGGTCCGACGCAGTGGGCTCGGCGGGTCGCGAACGCAGCGTGCGGGTAATCTCTTGGATGATCTCTTCCTTGACTTCAGCGGATTGCGGACGCACGGCCTGGGCGACTTGGGCGGCGACCTGATCGTTGTCGAGC
>JAJUHR010000255.1 GCA_029267795.1 Planctomycetota bacterium | reverse complement strand
GTGTTTTTCGAGGGCGAGCGGGTGCGATTACAGCCGCTGAACCTCGAGTTTTCACCGATCGTTGTGTCTCGGAAGAGGGTCCGGGCCATGTACCGGGCGGTTTGGCGTTTCCAGAAACTCGACTAGATCGGTGTGCGCCGCCACCGGGCTATGCCTACCGCCACGGAGGCTTGCCGGTCGAAGCGCCGTCGAGTCCAGCGACGATCGCTTGGTATGACTCGAGGGCTCTGTCCTAATGGGTGAGGTCTCGTTCTGTGCGCACAAACTGACCTGGCGGGATTGTCACACGGGCCGTTGATTTCGCGGGGGGTCTGGCTTTGCGAAAACGTGGATACTCGGAGAAATCCGGAGGAGGCGGGTTGCGCGTTTGTGCGCGCCGGGGTGTAGGTCAGCAGGCGTGGCGCGCGGGGGATTGATGGGCCAAGAGGGCCAGGACGCGGAGGACCTCGGCCACGGACCAGGCCTGGGCGACGCAGCCGACCGGTCGATGGGGAGGGTCGCCCTCGCAGATCTCTGGGAGTTGGCCCACGCCTTCGCCGACCAAGTGGCTCAGAAGCGGTTGGACGATCTGGCGCGCGGCGAGCCTAGATCGCTCGTCGAATCGGCCGGCTCGTAAGACGGCCTCGGCGTACGGGCCGATGAGCCACGGCCAAACCGTGCCTTGGTGGTAGGCCTCGTCCCGCTGGAAGCGAGGACCTGTGTAGCGGCCGTGGTATCGGGGGTCATCGGCGGGCAGGGTCCGCAGGCCGTAGGGGGTCAAGAGTTTGTCGCGGACCACCCGGATGATGGCGAGTTGCTTGGTGCGGGGCAAGGGGGATCGCGGGAGGCTGACGGCGAAGATCTGGTTGGGGCGGAGGGTGCGGTCGCGGTGTTCGCTGGCGTTTTCATCGAGCCAGACGTGATCGCAAAGGGAACCGGTGGCCTCATCCCAAAACAGTTTGGCGAAGGAGCGTGTCACGCGCTGGGCGAGCTTATGGTAGTGCTCGGCTTCGCGTTTATGCCGGTCGGTGAGGAGGTCGGCCAAGCCGGTCAATGCGTTGTACCAGAGGGCGTTGACCTCGACGGCCTTGCCGAAGCGCGGGGTGAAGACCACGCCGTCGCAGGCGGCGTCCATCCAGGTGAGCTGGGTGTGGGGGGACCCCGCGGTGATCAGGCCGTCGCCGGCCATGCGGATATCGTGGTCGGTGCCGCGGATATAGGCTTCGATGACCGACATCGCGGCCTCGGCGAGCCAATCTTTCCAGGAGTCGCGGTCGCCGGTGGCGTGGAGGTATTCGATGGCGGCGTGGACAAACCAGAGGCTGGCGTCGACGGTGTTGTAGTGGGCGGCGGTCTGGTCGTAGTCGTCGAAGCAGTTGGGGACCAAGCCTTCGCGGATGGCGCCGGCGAAGACCTTAAGGGTGGAGCGGGCCTCGTCGAACCGGCCGGTGGCCAGCATCAAGCCCGGCAAGGCGATGAACGTGTCTCGTCCCCAGTCGGCAAACCAGGGGTAACCGGCCATGACGGTGGTGAGGCGGTCGTTGCGGAACCGTCGCTCAGTGATGAAATCGTCGGCGGCGAGGGCCAGGGTGCGCTGGAGCATCTGATCCTCCGCAGCGACACCCCGATTGGCGAGGTTTTGTCGGACGGCCTCGAGGTGGTCACGCCGGAGCTTGAGCGGGCGGGCGGGGGGATCGTGGGGTTCCGGGCCGAGGGCCACGGTCAGGTCCACGTCGGTGTCCTGGCCCGGGTTGAGCTCGATCTGAAAGTACCCGGGCACGAAGTAGTCTTCCAAGGCGTCCTGGCCCCGTTCAGCCTCGCCTGTGTAGTACACCCCGTACCACCAGGATTGTTGGGGGACGAAGCACGCCGAGGTGCAGGAAAGGCTTATCGCGAGCCCCTCGCGGCGAACGGTGACCGATGCGGTGGACGGTTTGGGCTGGGCGACATCGACGGCGATCGAGCCTGCTGCGCCTTGGCGGAGGAGGGAGTGGAAATCACGCAAGGTCACCATGGGCCAGAGTCGGAGCTTGGGAGCCATCGTGCCCGTGGCGGGGCTTTGGACTTGGTAATGAAGCGTGGCTGCCTGCTTTTTCCAGTGGAGGAAAAGCTCACGGTTGAACTGGGCATGATCTACGGAATAGCTCCATCGAACGGTGAGTCCTTTCTCGAAGCGTCGAAGAAAGCCGTGGCCCTGAGGGACGAAGACCTGATGTCCCTGCGGGTTCAGGAACGCGCAGGTGGTGAGCTCGTGCACCTGTTCGCCGCTGGGGTCAGGGAGCACGATCTGCTCGAGGACCTGGTTCAACGCGACGATCCGGCCGACCGGGGGCTTCTGGGCGGCGGTCAGGAGGGCGTGGTAGCGGCGGGTGTTGAGGGCTGCGGCGGTGCCCATGGCGAAAGCCCCGGTGCCGTTAGTGAGCAACCACTCATATTGCAACCAGTCCTGGGCGGAGCCGCCGGGTGGGATGGTCAGATCGTGTGTGCGCCACTGCAGATCCATGGGGGGCCAATTTAACGAACCGGAGGCTTAGTGGACAGTCTGGGGTTGATTGTGCGGGTTGTTTTTGGCTGACGGCTGCGAAGTCTGGTTGCGTAGACACGGTTTGCGGGCAAGCTGAGGGCACCCGGGAGTGCCGACGACGCGGGGAACGCTGGGGGACGGTGGTCAGCGCAGCTTGATGGTGGCCAGGGCGGAGGCGGCGCACACGGCGGTGATCAGCCAGAAGCGAACGACGACCTGCTGTTCTGTCCAACCTGCGAGGTGGAAGTGGTGGTGGATCGGGGCGCAGCGGAAGATGCGCCGGCCGCCGGTGAGCTTGAAGTAGCTGATCTGCAACATGACGCTGAGCGCCTCGGCCACGAACACGCCACCGATCAGGAGGAGGAGGAATTCCTGTCGGATGACCACGGCGATGTAGCCGATCAAGCCGCCCAGGGGCAGGGAGCCGGTGTCGCCCATGAAGACCTGGGCGGGGCTGCAGTTGTACCAGAGGAAGCCCAGGCAACTGCCGACGATAGCGCCGGCGACAACAGCCAGCTCGGAGCTGAGGGGGATGTAGGGGATCAGCAGCTGCTTGGCGTTCTTTTCGTCCCCTGCCATCAGGGCGAGGATCATGAACGCGAAGCCGACGATGCCCATGATCCCGCTGGCCAGGCCGTCCATCCCATCGGTGAGGTTGACGGCGTTGGATGAGCCGGCGATGACCAGGATGGTGAGGATGACGAAGAACCAGGACCCTAGGACGATGAGGTTCGGGGAAGGGACGTACGAGCCGGACTGGAAGTCGTAGACCCAAGTTTTGCTGAAGGGGAGCGTGAGGCTGAAGGCCATCTTGGACAGGTCGTTGGTTTGACCGTGGTGGTGGATGAACAAGCCGAGCATCACGGCCAGGCCGAGCTGGAACACCAGCTTTTCCCAGAAATGCAGGCCCTCGCGGGAGCCTTTGGCGCGGCGGGCGGAGGTGAGCTTGAGCCAGTCGTCGATCGCCCCCAAGGCGCAGAGCCAGACGAGACAGAGGATGGCCATATGGATGTAGAAGCTGCGGAGGTCGGCCAGGAGCAAGATCGAGAGCAGGATCGTGCCACTGATGAGGATGCCGCCCATCGTGGGGGTGTTGGCCTTCTGCATCATCAGCTGGTTGAGGTCCTTGTTGTAGAACTCGGGGTTGTC
>JAJUHR010000110.1 GCA_029267795.1 Planctomycetota bacterium | reverse complement strand
GGAGCCGCTGTGCCACGCGTCTTGCGCTGGATGGTCCCCGCAGCGATTCTGTTGGTGCTCGCCGGGGTCGCGCTGAGCAACGCCCCCTGGTTCCAAGGGCCGCAGGGCAGCCTCTGGCTTGGACGCCTGCTGAGCGTTTTCTTGATCTACGAGATCTCAGTCAACATTTACCGGCTTTTCGACCACGAAGGCGATCGCACAACGGACGACAGCAATCCCGCCCTGACCGGGCCTCGTTCGTCCCTCGTCGGAGCTGCGATGGGCCTGATCGGCGGCCTATTGGGCGTCGGTGGGGGTGTGGTCGCAGTGCCCCTGCAGCATCTGTTGCTGCGCCTGCCTCTACGGTCGTGCATCGCCAACGCGTCGGCTGTGATCTGCGCCAGTTCCAGCGTCGGTGCGGTCTACAAAAACCTCACCCTGCACCGGCACGGCCACGATTGGCGTTTCAGCGTCGGTTTAGCCCTGATTCTGGCCCCTAGTTGTTGGTTGGGAGGGCACTTAGGCGCCCATTTGACCCATAGCCTGCCGATTCGGCATGTCCGACTGGCTTTTATCGGACTGATGACACTTGCGGTTTATAAAATGGCCGCCTTCCGTTGAACTTATAATTTACAATTGATACTGTACTTATAATTAAGTACTTTTATTGACTTGGGGGAATCGTTCCCATGCCCGTCTCTGCACTTCTCAAATCTTCTCAGGATCGGGGCTTGAACTGAGGCACCGATTTTGCGGTACTACAGCTAATTGAAAATCGTGCCGGGGGTCAATACTCTTCCATTGCCATTAACGCGACCTTTTGTACGGGGATGAAAGAAGAGGCGCGTGCCAAGGCCCTAAGGAGTTTGATTGAATGACTCGGTTCGTTAACAACGTCAAGACCGCGGTTCTGCTCGCGGCGATGTTCGGCCTAATCCTTTTGATTGGCGCCCAGTTCGGCCAGCGCGGCCTGACGATCGCCTTCATCCTCGGCGGCGTGGGGAACATCTTCGCCTACTTCTTCAGCGACAAGATCGCCCTGGCTGCGATGCGAGGCGAAGAGGTCGATGAACGAACCGCCCCGGACTTGATCGCCATGGTCCGCCGCTTGGCGACCAACGCGGGGCTTCCCATGCCACGGGTCTACATCTGCCCCCAGGCGGCCCCCAACGCGTTCGCCACCGGACGCAACCCCCGTCACGCCGCCGTGGCCGTCACCCGTGGGGCCCTGCAGCTATTGACCTACGACGAGCTGGAGGGCGTCATGGCCCACGAGCTATCGCACGTGAAGAACCGCGACACGCTCATCAGCTGCGTCGCTGCCACCATCGCCGGGGCGATCAGCTACCTTGGGTACATGGCGTTTTGGTTCGGCGGGAGCAGCGACCGGGAGCACGGCCACCCGCTGGTCGGGTTGCTGATGCTGATCCTGGCCCCGATCGCTGCGGCCCTGATCCAGATGGCCATCAGCCGCAGCCGCGAGTTCGTCGCCGACGCCGATGCGGCCCGCATCGCCGGCACCCCGATGGGGCTGGTCAGCGCCCTGCGGAAGCTCGAGGCCACCGCCCGCCGGATCCCGCTGCAAAACGAAATCCCCGCTCAGAACCACATGTTCATCGTCGAGCCGCTGACGGGCCACAGCCTGACGAAGCTCTTCTCGACGCACCCGCCCACCGAGGAGCGTATCGCCCGCCTGCTGGAGCTAGCGTGATCGCTTCTTAACTTATAAGTTCCGTGGGGTCCGCTGCGCTTGACCCGCCCTACGTTACTACGATCCCCTTGTCGTGGATGCGGGAAGAATGTGGCAGGACGATGTCCTGCCCTACAAGTGGCGCGTGGAGCGCGCCCTGTGTTACTGGTCTAACCCTCACCCCGGCCCTCTCCCGGATCGGGGGAGGGGGTGATGAAACTGCCTCTTAAGGGGAAACCGTTGTCGTAACCGAGGGCGGGGCTGCGGGTCGTGAGGCGGCGGCGACGAAGGCTTGGCCGCGTTTCTCGTAATTCTCGAACTGGTCCCAGGACGCGCAGCCGGGGCTAAGCAGGATGACTTCTCCCGGGTGTGCACGTGTTCGGGCTTCTTCCACGGCGCGCTCGATCGTCTGGCAGGGCACCGCGGTGCCGCCGACCGCTTGCACCGCTTGGGCGATCGCGTCGCCGGTGGTTCCCACGGTGTACACCGCGCGACAGCGCCGGGCGGCGAAGTGCGCCAGGGCGGTCAAATCGCTCTTCTTGTCGTACCCGCCGAGGATGACGTGGACCGTGGCGGGTTCGAAGCTTCGGATGGCGAGCTGGGCGGCCTCGGGCGTGGTGGCCTTCGAATCGTTGTAGTACCGCACGCTGTCCCACGTGCCCACCGGCTGCAGTCGGTGCGGTAGGCCCGGGAAGCTCTTGAGGGCTTCTATCGCTGCGGCGGGTTCGACCCCCGCTACAGTAGTGGCTGCGATGGCGATTGCTGCGTTGAGTTGGTTGTGTTCCCCCGGAATAAGTAATTCCAGTGGCGGATTGGGGGCACGATCGACGCGGGAGACCGTCGCTACCGGCGGTCGCAGCCAATGTTCGACGCCGGGGCCGAGCGCCACGTGATCGCCCGGCTGTTGATGCTGCAGGATCTGCTGTTTGGCCGCCACGTACGCCCGCATGGTGCCGTGGCGATCCATGTGGTTGTCCGAGATATTGGTGACGATGGCGACGTGCGGCGACCAGTGGTCCTCGCCCAGGGCCTCGAGCATGAAGCTGGATAGCTCCAGAACGACCCAATCGTCAGGGGATATCGACCCCACGCGATCGAGCAACGAGCCCCCGAGGTTCCCGCCGACGTGCACGCGGGCCCGTGGGTGTGTGGGGCAATGCTGCAGGGCGTGGCCGATCATGCTCGTCACGGTGGATTTGCCGGCTGTGCCGGTGACGCCGATGGTGCGCTGCCGATTCGGTAGCGCTGCCACCAGCAGCCGCATTTCCGTGGTGAAGGGGACGCCTGCTTGGCGGGCTGCCTGCAGGTACCGGTTATGGCGGGGGTCGACGGCGGGGTTCACGACGATCAGGTCCGCGGCGGTGAAATCTTCTTCGCGGTGTTCTCCCAGGCGGTATTCGATCGGCAGCCCCTGGAGCCCCCGGAGCTGAGCCAGGCTTTCGCGCAGCTGGTCCGCGGGCAAGAGGTCGGTCACCAGCACGCGCGCTCCGCACCCCGCCAGATATCGGCTCACGCCTACGCCGCCGCCGAACCGACCCAGGCCCATCACCACGACGCGCTTTTTTGACAGGTCCGAGTGGTTCATGGAGGGTGCTCACGGAGCTCGATCGAGGGCTGGGTCAGGGCGTTTTTCGTTTGGGTGTGTGGCGGCGGATTCCGGGGCATCGCTGCGCTCTGCCCCAGCCACCCAATCCGAGGCTATATCTAAGTGACAAATGCAATCAGTGCGCAGCAGGACCCCTGTCCCTTCGAGCCTTACAACGTGGCTTCGTACCATTCGTTGAGCTTTTCGGGGGACAGCAACACGCATCGCCCTTGGTAGCGGCCCGCCAGGTTCTGAAGCCCGCTGTCGGGCGCCCCGATGACCACGGCGTCGAACTGGACGTTGCCATGCTGCTTCAGGAGGTTTTCCACTGCGGCCAGCTGTTCCACACTCAACTCCTGCCCCGTCACCAAGATCACCTGCTCCGGGTCGCTGGCCAGCGCTCGCTCGAGGCCGGGTTTGAGTTCCTGCGCACCGGCGGCCATGGTCCCCATCAAGAACTGTCGCATTTGGGCCTGATCCAGGTCGGCGAACGTGACGGGTTGATCCGGGAACGCCCTGACCCCGTTTTCCGTCAGCAGCAGCACCTGGATGGTCAGAGTGCTCATCTCGTAATCGGTCCCGCGCATCACCGCCTGCTTGACCAATCCCAGCCAGTCCCGGCTGACCGATGAAGCGTCGATGACCACCGTCGCCTTGTGCTTCAGCGGCAAGCCCAGCATGTTCGGCTTGCTTAACTCGAAGGGGTTGGTCTGGGGGTCGTAGGTATCCAACGAGGCCTCGACGGGTGGCTTCCACGGCGGGACGGCGGGAGGTGGGGCGACCTTGACCGTCCGGGCTGCGACGATCACCGCTACGACGATCGGCCCCAGCACTACCACCATCAAGAGAGCGACCACAGCCACGACCCACGGGCGCGGCCGGGGTCGGTTGCGGGTTCCACGAGCGGGTTCTGCTGCTGGCTCCCGAGGGGCCGGGGGGTTGGTGGTTGCCAGAGGAGGCGCATTACGACCGGGGCGTGGGGGCACGCTTTCCCGAGGTATACCCTGGGGTCGAGATGTTCCGGGCGTCCCAACGCGCGAGTGCGGCACAGGCCGCGATTCCACCGCGCTACGCGGCGTTCCGCTGCGGGGGGCTTCGGGACGCTCAGGCAACTTGGGCCGGGCAGCCCCAGCCGACTGCGCCAGCACCGGCACGGTCATCAACGCACCGCAGTTCGAGCACCGGCACACCCCGCCGGCAAACCCCGCGTCGAGCTGCAACAACTGCCGACAACTGGGACATTCCAGCTGCATCAGAATCCTTTATCCATCCCCCCGAACAACCCATTCGGTATGATTCCAACCCCGCCGTTCACGCGGCGCTGCGCCTACGGCTGCGACGGGTCCCATAGATAATAAAACTCTACGCCGGGATCGGCGAATGTCCCCGCGAGATTGAATTGCGCCAGATTGATCTGCGTGCCCCCTGGCCAGCTTGGCCCCAAGGATCCAGTCCACGCGGCCGAAGCGTAGGGCGAACCGACGTAGTCCAGCGGCCGATGATACAACACCAAGTCGGCGTGCTCGACGCCCGCGAGGCGCTTCGCCACCGCAAAGGCGTCGTACAAGTCGCCCAGTCGATCCACCAGCCCCATGCTTAGCGCTTCGCGCCCCGTCACGACGCGGCCATCCGTTGCCTCGGCCAACCGATCCGCCGCCAGCCCGTGCCTGGACCCACGCACGACGTCCACAAAACCGTGGTAGAAATCGTCCACGATGGCCTGAAGCAGGGCCCTGTGCTCGTCGGTCATGGTGCTCAGCGGCGAGCCGACATCTTTGTTTGGGCCGCTGGTGATCGCCTCGGCTTGCACGCCGATCCGGCTCAGCGCCGGCTTGAAGCTGATCGTCTGCACGATCACCCCGATGCTGCCGGTCACCGTGGTGGGGGTGGCGACGATTTGGTCGGCGGCGCACGCCACGTAATAGCCCCCGCTGGCCGCCACGTCCATCATCAGCGCCACGACGGGCTTGCCGGTCTGCTCTCGGAATCGCGTCACCAGCCGGTAGGCCGTGTCGCTGGCCGTGACGGTGCCCCCCGGGGTGTTCAGGCGCAGGATCACCGCTTTGACGCGTGGGTCACGCCGCGCTTCTTCGAGCTTCTCGTACAACAGGCTGACGGGGTTTTCCCCCACCCCGATCACCTGGGGTTTGTTCGTGCTTAGGAGGATCCCGGAGACATCGATGATCGCCACTCGGTCGCTGAACCACCGCCCGTCGCCCTCCACCACCGTGGTCTGCAGGCGTTGATTCGCCGGCGAACCGCCCACGACAAACGTCATCGGCCCGCAGCCACCCGCCAACAACCCCGCCAAGCCCAACACGAATGCCCCGATCCAATTGTTTCCACTCATAACCCAAGTTCCATGAAACGGATTGTGGGCCCCCGCTACCCAGCATACCACGTGGACTCATTCAGCAGGCCCCCCCGGAAATCCCGGCTCCCCCAACCCCTGGAGTCCCCTAGGACCAACCCCTGCTCCCTGGATCGGGTATGCTGTTTTCCTCTGCCCATCGGCGTACAGGCGGGATAGCATTAACTATGGACCACGGTCGCCACGGGATTAGGCTGGGCCCGCATCCCTGCCCCGGACCAAGCCGGATCGCCCTGGCTGTGGCAGCGGCGCTCCTCGTAATCGCCACCGCATCGCCCGCCCCCGCCGATCTCTACCAGCCGACACCCGAACCGACCCCGGAGCAGCGCGGCGCGTTTCAGATCCAGTTCAACCAGCGTGCCCCGGAGCATGTGTTCAAATCCACTGTGAAATACGACATCGCGCAGGAACCCTTCGAGATGTACGTCCCGCGGGACTATCAGGAAGGCGCTCCCTATGGGGTGTTGGTCTTTATCGACGCGGTGGATGCCGGCGTCGCTTTCCCGGCGCTGCGCCCGGTGCTCGATCGGCGCCACCTGATCTGGGTCGGCGCCAAAGCCTCGGGCAATGAACACCCCGTCGCTCGCCGGATGAGCCTGGCCATGGACGCCGTGTACAACATCGCCCGCCGCTATAGCCTGGATCAGGACCGCGTTTACGTCAGCGGGTTTTCCGGCGGGGGCCGCGTCGCCAGCCTGCTCGCTCCCAACCATCCTGGCGTGTTCCGGGGCGCGATCTACATGTCCGGCTGCAATCCCCCGGAACAAGTCGAAAAGCTCGCGAAAGCCCGCTCCCGCT
>JAJUHR010000287.1 GCA_029267795.1 Planctomycetota bacterium | reverse complement strand
GGCGGTGCTGGACCGGCTGGCTCGGCAACGGCAAGTCGCGCTGCGGTATAGCTCGCCTTTAGGCGCAGCAGGCCCGGTCGACAACCCTAATGGGTCGGTGCAAGACATCGCGGGCGTGTGTGACCCCGGTGGGGCCATCTTGGGTTTGATGCCGCACCCTGAGCGGTACACCAGCCCCTATCATCACCCGCGGTGGACGCGGCATGACGCCTACCGGCTCGCGGAAGATCCCCCCGGGCTACGGATGTTCCGTAACGCGGTCGAGTATGCCCAAAGTCGCGCAGCGATGGCCCCATCGGCGTGATAGCCGACCACCGACACGTCTAACCACCGCCGACCAATCAGCATCTGCTCTTGCTCACAGCTCCTCTTCGAACCCACCTGAAAAAAAAGCGGCCCCATGAAGGAACCGCTCGATAGGAATCGGAAGTTACGACGATCGAGTGGGATTACGATCGACGGGTCCGTCGCACACACAGGGTCGCCACGCCAATGCCCAACAAGGCCACGCTGGCGGGCTCAGGGACTAATTTGACGACGTTGCCGCTGCCCGTGATCAGCCCATCGGTAAAAGCCCCTGGGCCCAAACCTACCAGCGCGGTGTTCACCCCCGAGATTCCCCAGAACGTTTTGCTCGGGCCGTCCGAGATAAAGGGGCTGTCCAACTCCATCTCTAGAATCACGTCGAAGTCCCCGTTAGCCAAGCCAGGAAACACATGGCCTCCGGCAAAGGGAGCCAAGATGCCTACCGAGTGTGCGACCAAAATATCGTCTGCCGTGTTCACTATAGAAACCGTGCCATCTGGAGCGCCCACCCCGTCAACCACGATGCTGTCATCTTTGGATGGATCCGCGAATATCTCCAAGCTGAAGGCGTCGAAGGAAACATCCACGCCACCAATCGCGTTCGGGACCACGGTGCCGGCAGCGCTGAACTTGGCCACCAACCGGTAGCTGACGCCGAGGCCTGTGGTGCTGGCATCAAGCACCGTCGCCAAGTCGGGGTGACGAAACGAGGAGACAAACCCTGCGCCCTCCTGAGAGATCAAGCCGGGCAAACCGCTTTGATCAACCAAAGCGGCGTAGCTGTAATCCAAATAGGTTGCAGTGAACGCCCCCTCCGGTGCACCGATAGCTGCCGGCGTCACGGTAAACGCGTCCGGAGTATCAATCGGTCCGGGTGGGATGTGCGTAGCGGTTGCGGTCGTTACGATCAAACCTTGGATTAAAAGCCCTGAGAAAACCGCACAACTTGAGACTCGGCTACTCATATCCACCTCCATCTCTACAAAAATGAGTGCTTGGTTGTCCCCTGCCTCACAAAGGATATGGGACCCATTATAAAGGAACTTGTTCGAGATACAAGCCTTTTTTTGCAGGCTCATTTTTTAATGGGAACCGCCCGGCTGCCCCCCAGACCCCCGGAAAAGCGTCGGTCTGGGCTGTAAGAGACCGATCCAATCAATGTTACATACCCCACAGGGTGCTGGATTTATCGAGCTGCGGCATTGCGTTGCAACGCATCTGTTTGAGGCGGGTGCACGAAAGTTGCGTCGCGCAAGATGTTGATAATATAAGTGACATCAATTCAATAATCTATGCAAAATACCTGGTACTGACCTGCGTGCAATGAGAGGGATCGATTGACAGCAAGTGATTTTTTATCCAGCCTGTTTAAACCGGGAACACGGAAGCGTAATCGAAGTGCAACCTATATTCTTTCAACAGGTTGAATCAGGCGACGGGAATGTGCCCGCCAGTCGAAGCGGGAAAAAACGGACTGCCAACATTGGCCGGGTGACAGATATTGGCTCGTTGTTGTTCGGTGAGCTGAACGATGAGTGAACAAGGGGCATCTTGGGCATTGAGGTTGATGCCGCGAGAGTTCACGTGGTGGGTTTGGCTCGCGACGGCGGTGTTGCTGGTCATTGGGCTTGCTGGGTACCCCGCAGCATTCCTCGCCGCCATCGGTCTAACCGTTGCTCAAACGCTCCTCTTTATCGTGCGTGAGCGCAGTTTCAGACCGTCTCCCGTACAGACCCGACTGGCTTACGCGGCGCTGCTCGTGATCTGCTTTGTTCCGAGCCTCCGATGGCTCTACTGGTTGCCGACGATCGGAACCTTTGCCCTTGTTCTCTACGGATATTGCCTTATGGCCCGATTCCTATCACTTCTGCCTTGGAATCGCACCGAGAAGATAACGCTGAGCCTGCTGCGGCACACCTTTTTATCTCCACCGGCTTTAGGTAAGGCCAGCCAAGGCCTGGCCCAGGCAGGCTGTCCCGGCGGTTTTTGTTCCATTGAAGCTCAGCTTGGAAAACGGGATCCAGGGAATAGAAGCGCCCGACCAACCACTGGCACCAAGGCGGGCTGAGGTCCGCATGGCTAGGCCAAGTTCGCGCCGCACCAAGCCAGATGTGCTATACTGCTTTGTTTGAACCGCAGATGGAAGAAAAGGGCGTTTGTCCGAGATATCCTGGCCGGAAGGATCGGACGGAAGCCAATCCTGCAACGCGTGGGGGAGCTTCCATCCTTGTGAACCGAGGGTTTTAAAAGGTACCGAGCCCGAGGTCGCCCGTCCGAGGTGGCGGGCCGGGTAAGTGGCCGTGGTTTGTGTTGTAGGGGCTGGGTGAGGAAGAAAAGGATCGTTGGATATGGTGGATCGGAATCTGATCGCGGAGCTTGGGGTCGATGATCGCGAGGCCGAGGCGATGCTGGCCGAGGCGTTGGGGCCGGCGGCGGCCCAGGGGAAGTTTGACGGTCTGCTGGAAGACCAAGTGGCGGACCTGAAGGCCGGGTCGGTCCTGACGGGGAAGATCGTCGGCAAGGCGGGCGACGGGTTCCTGGTAGAGGTCGGGCTCAAGAGCGAAGGCGTCTTGGATAAGAACGAATTCGACAACCCCAACGACGTGGAGATCGGCGACACGGTTGAGGTGCTGCTGGAGGACCTGGAATCCGACGGCGGTACGGTGCAGATCTCCAAGCGCAAGGCCGACCGCATCCGCGGGTGGGAACGCATCCTGCAGCACAACAAGGAGGGCGACACGGTCAGCGGGCGGGTGATGCGGAAGATCAAGGGCGGGCTCCTGGTGGACATCGGCGTGCCGGTGTTCCTGCCGGCGTCGCAGGTGGACGTGCGCCGGCCGGGGGACATCGGATCGTTCATCGGCACAGAAATCCGGGCGAAGATCCTGAAGATCGACCAGGCCCGGCGGAACATCGTGATCAGCCGGCGGAAGCTGATCGAGGAGGAGCGGGTCGAGGCGCGCAAGCGGCTGCTGTCGACGCTCAAAGAGGGC
>JAJUHR010000221.1 GCA_029267795.1 Planctomycetota bacterium | reverse complement strand
GGCTTTCTGATAGACCAGCCGCCCGACAAAGCCCAGGCACAGCGCCTCACCGGGCAGCCCCAGGTCGTGTCGCACTTGGTTGCGGCAGGGCAATGGCGTCTGGTCGATGCCGTTCGGGACAACGAACAGCCGATCGGTCGGTAGCCCCAACTCCACGGCGTGATCGCGCTCGTCCTCCGAGACCGCGATCACCGCGTCCCCGAGCCGGGCCAACCAGCGCTCCGCCCCCCCGAACAGCTGACGCTTAACTGGGCTTAGACCCGGCGTGAGCGTGACGAAGGCGTGGGGTGTGTAGACCTTGATAGCGCCCGTGCCGGCGCCGGCTAAGCGCGCCAGCGCGCCCCCTTTGGAGCTGTGGCCGTGAACCACGTCGAAACGACCGTTCTGGAAAAGGTATTTGCGGATCGCTCGAACCGCCAACGCATCACTGACATGCGGATTACGGCGCATCGGCAGCTCTACACAACGCACCGCGGGCACCGACCGCAGTCGCTGCACGAGCGACGGGCTGGCCCTGAAGGGAGAGTGGATCAGGTGGACCTCGTGGCCGAGGCGGCTTAAGCCCTGGGCCAAGTCCACCACGTGTCGGCCCACGCCGCCGCTGAGCGGCTCACTGACCAGCAAAACCCTGAGCCTGGGGGATCCTTGCGGGGGTGCTTCCGGGGATGTTTCCGGGGGTGTTTCCAGGGGGGGCGCTGGGGAAGCTTCTTGGGAAATTTCCGGGGGAACTTCCGGGGGAGGCCGTGTTGTTTCGGTTAGGGTGGTCACGGATGGGTCCCTAAGGCGTTTTTTCGTTTGAGTGTGTAGAGTACCGAAGCTCCGGCGAATCCGCCGGTGGGCTAGCGGGTTCATTCGGGCTCGGACCGTGGCATCAGCTCTTGCTGCGGGCATTCCAACTCGGGGGTCGGTTCCTTCGCGGGCGCGTAGCCCCCGAGGTCACGGGACAGGGACCACTTGGCCAACAGGAGCCCCGCCATGCTCGCCAGCGTTGCGGCCGCAGCACCACGGATCCCGTACATGGGGATCAGTAGGGCGTTGAGAGCGATGTTCACAGCACACGCCCCAGCCGTGGCCCACATGATCCGCAGGTCGCGCTTGTGGGCGTACAGGTGGTAGTGGGGGGCGTACGCCAGGTTGAAACACAGGTTCGCCGCGATCAGGATCCAGCAGACGTCTAGGTCGCCGGCGATCTCGGCCCTGCCGGTGAGGCTGACGATCGGCCGCAGCCCCGCCACGAGCAGCAGCGACGAGGCCACCGACACCGCCGCGCTCCGCAGGGTAAACCCCCGCAGGCGTCGGCGGTACTCCTCCATGGGCCGGTGGTAGCACGCCTCGATCAACGCCGGGTACTCCATGATGACCACGAGAGTGAACACCAGGTGGTTGAGCCCGTTGGCGAGGTTGGCGTACAAGCTGTAGACGCCCACCTCTTCCTTGGTCCGCCACCAGTCAATCATGTATCGGTCAGCGAAGTCGATCAGCTTGGCGAAGACGGTCGAGAGGAAAAACGGCACGCTAACGCCGACGCCGCTGAGGATCCACCTCCACGCCACGGGCACGCCGCGCACCGCGCCCAGGGGCGAAGCCCGCAGCGCCAGCAGCGCGATCGCCACCGACGCCAGACCCCCCGCCGACCACCCGACCCACACCGCCTCCAGCCGTCGGGTCCCCGGCACATCGAGCACCCACAGCAGGCACACCGGCATCACCCACAGGCCCGCTCGGACGAACAGAACCAGGTTGGCCAAGGTCTGGCGCTGCAGCGTCACCAACAGGCGATACAACTCTTGGGAAAGGTGCTCCAGCACCGCGACGGCGAAGAACCACCCCAGCGCAGACGCCGGAAGGAACCGCGGCACCACCAGCAGGCTCACCGGCATCAGAACGACCGTATAGGTCGCCAGGTGCAGCAGCATCTGATCCCGGATGAACCGGCCGCGCTCGTGCATCGGTCGGGCGAGCATCTCCCGCGTGTTGAAGGCGTAGAAGTCCAGCCCCAGGACGAACATCATGATCGTCGTGGTGGCGCTGAACAGCCCGTAGACACCCAGCTCGGCCGTGCCGAGGTACCGGCCAATGAGCACCAGCAGGACCAGCTTCCCGCCCAGCCCGCTGCCACGCAGGGCCAGGTTGGCCGCGGACGCCAGCAGGCCCCGGGCTTTGCCGCTTAGACGCCGGTGGCAGGTCTTCTCGGTCACGAAGGAAGTCATCGGCTGGACCCCGGCCGGCAGCAGAGGCCGAGGCGCTTATTCTCCTGGTATTCCTGACGCGGGGGCGAGCCGGGTTCCCGGTCGCCGCCGGAAGCTGTGCGGGCCCCGGCCGACCGCTCGCAGGACGAGCAAGTATCCGATGGTAAACAGCAGCAAAACAGCGACTTGGCCCGCCTTATAGAAGAACCCCATCAGCAGGATGTGGAACCACCAGCTGGTCATCTGGGCCGACACCACGGTCAGGATCCACTGGCGCCCCAGCACGAACCGGATCGTCATCGCGGTAAACAATGCGGTGACGGCGATCACACCCAACTGGAACAAGACCGCCAGGGGAACGGGAAAGACCTTCAGCAGGATGGCGGGGTACCCGTTGGTGAAGCTCACGCCGCGCTGGATCGCCAAGTCCACGAGCTTGGGGTCCGCGCTTAAGCTGTACATCAGCGAGTGCATCCCGTAGGCCAGCTCGGAAACGTTGTACGTTGGGGCGTGCTGCTTCGCGTGCTCGACCATGCCCCACCACACGTGGCCCTGCAGGCCGAAGGCGCGGTACAGGATGCCCAGCGTCACGTTGTCCCCCACGACGTGCTGCATCGGGTTCTCTTTGCGGTAGTGCAGGTAGACCAGCAGGCCCACGCCCAGAGCGCCCAAGATCGTCGAGGGCCGCAGCAGGACCGCCGCGCGGAACCTCGGCCTGTTGTAGATCACGTGCGGCAGATAAAACATATACACCGCGGTCACGATGCTCCCAAACTTGTGGCCCAGCAGGATCAGGTACGCCAGGTACAACGCCAGGAACAGCTTCCCGGTAGCCCGTCGGTGCAGGTACATCACGCCCGCACCGATCACCAGAAATCCCGACACGTTGCCCAGCAGGTATTTCAGGAACGGGAAACGCGCGATCTCCCAGTAATCGAAGCGGTCGTACTGGTCAGAGAACAGCGGGATCGGGGACAAGACCAGGTTCAGAAACGCCACCGCCAGCATCGACCAGAGCAACGCCACAAGAATCGGGTAGTCCTCGCGCAGCCGCGAGACGCCCACCGAGGCCAGCGACCGCTGGAACAGAGCGATCCCCAGCCACGACAGCCCCACGGTGCCGACCGCGTACAGGGTGAAGTACACCGTCGCCCCGTTGAAGTGGCCGAAACGACCCTGTTCGCTGATGAACCCACCCGATTCGATGAAGATCAGCGAGGGGATCGCCTCCAACCCCTGCAGGATCAGGGGCAGCAGCAGGTAGGTCTTCACCGCGTCGCGCTTGGCCAAGACCACGACGAACCCCAGGAAGGCCAGCAGCGCAGCGATGTTTAGGGCCATCAGGTGCATGGCAGGATCCGGATGCCCAGCCTCTCGAACACCGTCCGCACGTCGTTGGGGTACCGGTCGAAGCTGCACAGGTCGACGCGGGGCCGGGTGGCGTCGTCCAGCGACAGGGCGATGTTGATCAGCGCGCTGGAGTTGAAGCTGGCGATGACTTCGGGACGCAGCGACTCAACGAGGAATTCCACGGGCCGTGGCGTATCGAGGATTTCGATCGGCACCCTCCAGGACTTCAGGAACTGGGACACCAACGCCTTGTCCCCATACCGGTGGCACTTGTAATAGATCGTCTTGGGCCCCCGGCTTCGCGCGTCGATGTGTTCGAGCATCAGCCGTAGCCCTTCCCGGTAGTACTCCCATCCGCCGTCGTAGTTGATGTACGACTCCTGCCCGATGATCAGGAAGCGGTTGGAGATCGGTTCGTACCCGAAGCGGTCCACCGCCAGGGGCTTGGACTTGTGGGGGAATACCGCCAGCGACGGGGCCCGGACATACTGGCAGACGACCTCGTCGCGCTCGATGCCGGTCATATACCCCTTGTAGGGAGTGAACGG
>JAJUHR010000092.1 GCA_029267795.1 Planctomycetota bacterium | reverse complement strand
GGTCCACGCCGATTGGAGCCACCGGCCGGCGCGCTGGGCGCTGGGGCGATTCACCCGGCGGGTTTGGCCCGAGGTGAAGCGCGCGGTGCCTGAAGCGCAGCTATGCCACACGGATGCGGCGTCGCCGCCCGAGGCCTTGCATACCCTGCAGGAAGCCTCGGTGGTGGTGTCGACGGTGGCTGACCCGGACACCGCGCGGGTCCCGATCCTGCAAGCGATGGCGATGCGGCGGGCGGTGATCGCCCCCCTATCGGCCGCGGACCAACTGGGGGCCCGGCACGGCGAGCATTTGCTGCTGACGCGGAGCGTGGACGAATGGGCGCAGTTGTGCATCCAGTCGCTGCGGTCGGCGAGCATGCGGCTGGAGCTGTCGCGGGGGGCCAGGGAATTCGTCGAGCGGTACTGCCCGTTCGAGGAGAGCGCCGACGAGTTCGTTCGGGCGATCCAGCAGCCGGGGCGGTTTACCCCTGCGATCGCGCGAGCTGCGTGATTGGTCAGGTGGTGCTGGCCACGGCTGGGGCCTGCTGTGTGTTCACGGTGGGCTAAATCATTGGCGGGGCAAAGCCCCGCCCTACAAGAGGCAGGTCGATGACCTGCCTACGAATAGTGCGCACAGCGCCCTACGACACTGGGGCCCGCTGCGCTTAGCCCCAGGCACCCAGCCTGCACCGCTTGCAAGCAAGCGGTGGCACCCATCAGGGGGGGCACGCTGCGCAGGATCGGGACCCCGGCTTTCCAGCCGGGGCTATTTTTTGTGCGCACAGCGCACCCTACGCAGAAGGAAGATTCGGCGGGCCGAAGGCCCGCCCTACGAATCGATGGTGAGCGCTATAAGCCCGCCATGTGTTCATGGCGGGCTAAATTACCGGCAGGTCGATGACCTGCCCTACGGGTGGACAGGCCGATTGATTGATGCCCGCGGTGGGACGGTTTAACATCCCTGCGATGCCCCATCCTTATCGCTCCCCGGTCGATCCCAATCGGCGGTACGCTGTGCCCGCAACCCTGGTGACGGTGCTTGCGGGGGTGCTGGCGTTGGGGTGGGTGCTGACGGCGCGACGGGTTCCCCGCGTGCGGTCGATCCGCGTTGCGGACGTGGAGCTTTCGGTCCCTGAAACCTGGCAGCGGAACGACCCGGCGAGCCGGCCGAGCCAGTTGGACGTAGCGGTGGCGTTCGAAGAACCGGCCGAGGGGGGGCGGACGCTGCTGATCGCCGGCGTGCGGGACCGTTCCGTGCGGGCGCCGGCTGTCGTTCTCGACAACGCGCTGAGCTGGCTGGTGGATGAGCCTACCCGCTCCGAGCTGCGGCGGACGCAACCGGCGCTGTCGCTACGGGTCGGGAGCCTGACGGGGCTGTGGTACTCCGGCCTGATCGTGGGGGAAGCGACGGTCACGCTGCACCAGATCGCGGTGTTCACCGAGGACGCGCGGCGGTACTGGATGCTGCACCTGCGTGACACGGCGACCCCCCAAGCTGAGGCGCTGGAGGAGGCGATCCAACGAGACGGGCGGCTGATGGCGGAGCTGTTCGCCGGGACCGCGGGGCTGAACCTGCGTGACGCGGCGGAGCCGGACGGCAGCGCGGCGGACCTGGGGGCGGGAGTGGCCCGGTTGCTCCAGCTCAACCAGCTACGTGGGCGGGTGCCGGTGGACGGGTTCAGGGGCGAACCGATCGACCTGATCCCGCGGATTGGGCCGCGGCAGACGGTGCTGTTTGGGGGGGATGCCGGCGTGCAGGTGCTGCGGGTGCGTGGGACGGTGGACGCTGGGCTGACGGACCCGTCGCATCCGCTGTCCCCGCTGCAATTGCTGGCGCACGAGTTCCTGCAGGTGCAGGGCCGGCTCCCGCGTCCGCCGGAGCTCCTGGAAACCCGGGTGCTCGGGGTGCCGGCGTGGCGTACGACGTTTGCACAACCAGACGCTCTGCTGATCCGCCAGCAGTGGTATGTGCAGGTTGGCGGGGGGTTGGGGCTGCTCTTGGAGCTGGTGGGCGAGCCGGGGGGGATCGAGCGGAGCCAGCAGTGGATTCCCGATGTGGTGCGGGCGATTGGCTCGGGCGTGGGTCAAGGCCCGAGGGGTGAACCGGCGGGGAATACCTTTGAAGAGGCGGTGGCACGGGGCAAGGCGCTGACCGGGCGTCAACTCGAAAGCCTGCTGAGCTCATCCCGGGAGGCGTGGGGGTATTACCTGGTCGAGGCGGACTCCACGCCGATCGGGTGCCAGGTTGAGCAGCTGCTGCCCGTGGAGGGTTCGGAGGCCGGCCCGGTCCAGGGGATCGAGCGGACGCTGTTGGTCGGCTCGCGGCTGCTGGAGGTGGACCAGAGGTGGTCCGTGGCGAGGGACGGGGGGAGCTTCTCGGTGGTGACGATCCAGGCTGCGCGCGAAGGGGACGGCCCGATCGCCCCATTGCGTTTTGAGCGGTTACAACTAGGGGAGGGGGTATTGACGCTGGAGCGGGTGATCGGCGACCAAGTCGAGAAGGTTTGGGCGTTGCCGTCGCCACCGGCGTACGTCCTGCCGATGCTTCGAACGACGTGGCCGGTTCAGGGCGCGGACGCGTCGGGGCCGGCGTTGGTGTGGATGTCGCGGGGCAACCGCCCGCCGCAGCCGCACTGGGTTCAGGCGTTGGCCCCCGCGGCGGGGGTTCAGGGCGAGGGCACGGCTGAGCCGATGATCGAACTGCTGGTGCGGCCGATGATGTCCCTGGACCCAGAGCGTGTTATTGTCGACTCGCGAGGCCAAATGCTTCGGTACCAAACCGGCCCTGCGGGCAGGATCGCCGGCGGAAACAGAACCACCCTCCGCAGGGTCAGCCGAGAGGAACTGGTGGCGGCGATCCCGGCGGTGGAGCCCGAGCTGGAGCGGTGGCAATCGGATCAACAACCATGAACAGAGCACAGCCTTGGATACGGCGTCCGATCGCGATCCTGGCGTTCATCGCGGCGTGTGTGGCGATCGGCTGCGATGCGTGGGCGGCCGATGATCCCTGGGCGGGTCTGCTAGCCAGCGAACGATGGCAGGAGCGGGGTCACGGGTTGTCGCTGCGCCCGCCGCTGGGCTCGCGCCTGGTCGCTCAAACCGCCGACGACGCGTTGGTGCGTATCCTTGGGGACAGCGGCTACACGGTGACCGTGTCGTACAAGAGCGGCAAGGATGAGTTGACGCTCGATCAGATCGTCCAGATGGCCGTCGCTCAACTGGGGGTGGCTCAGCCCGCGGCCCGGGTGCTGGAGCAGAAGCCGATTCAGGCGGGTGGCCTTGCGGGGCAGGTGGTGTACTACTTGATCCCCCCGCAGAAAAAGCAATCCCCGTGGGTCATGGGGCAGGCGTTCGCCCAGGTCAACCCGCACGAGTTCGTGGTGTTGCAGCTGGAGGTGGATCACGACCGGTTCCCGGCGGCGCGGGAGATGTTCGAGGCGGTCGTGGCCAGCGTGGAGCTACGCGACCCCGAGTCGCTGAACCGGGAGCGGGCCGAGTGCGTGGGTCGGGGCGAGGCGTGGCGGCGGTCGATCGACACGGAGCGGCTGCGTCGGGCCTTGCAGGGCGAGCAATGGTTCCGCATCGTCGAGAACGACACGGACATCGGGTATATGCGCGTCACGGAAACGTCGGCTACGGAGATGGACCTGCCCGGTGTGCGCGTGGAGATCCAAACCCGGCTGATGCTTGGCGGGACGAATTACGATTCGCTGAGCAGCTTCTTCGCCTCAGACGATGGCGGTTACGAGGCGTGGTCGATCCGGACCACCGCGCGCCCGGCCGGGGGCGGTGCGGGTGCGGCTTCGGCGTCCCCATCTGGGGGCGGGGAGTCCTGGGCTCAGACCGGGGTGCGGTCCAAGGATCAAATCACCGTGACGGTTCAAGGCCCCGGCGGGACCGACGAATACCACTGGCAGCGCCCGCCCAAGGGGTACCTGTCTCAAGTCGACCTGTACCTGCTCGAACGGCTGCAGGCCTCCACCGGGGGCCAGGGCCTGGGGTTCTATGCGTACTACCCGAACAGGCAGGAGATCACCTACCGCCAGTCCCGAACCGTCACGGGCCCGGACGGAACGTTTGTGGTCCACACGCTACCGAGTCCGGAACAGGAGGAGCAAGTGTCGTATTACGGTGCTGACGGCAGGCTGATCAAACGGGTCCTGCCCCAGGGTCGGGTGATCCTCCCGACCACCCCCAATCAGTTGGCCGGCCAATGGGGCCTTCGATAGACAGCGGAGCAGCCGGGTTCGATATCGAGGAGGGCTTGGTTTGGTAAGGCGTTGATTCAAAGCTGATTACGGATTTGTTTTTCGGGATAGGTGTTCGGTCAGGGCGGGTTTGCTATTGCGCCTGAAGTGTTTGTAAAGGTAGCTGAGCTGCTGACTGTGCTGACTGTTCGGTTGGAATGCCTAGAATAAGGTGGTTATACGAAGGGGGTTGGGGAGTAGGGGCCCATTTCAAAAGGAGAGTGTCAGCTTTGGAATTGACAATCAGCTTGCCGCACGGGGAAGAGCGCGTGGCGATGGCCGGTACGGCCGAGCGCAACTTCAAGATCATCCGCGAGAGCCTGGGGGTGAACCTGTGGGCTCGCAACGGGGCCGTGCGGATCAGCGGTGAAAGGGAAGCCGTGGGTCAGGCGGCCCGAGTCTTGGAATTCCTCTCCGACGCGGCCAAACGGAAGCGCCCCATGACACGGGAACAATTGCTGGACAGCATCGCCGCGGTGACACGCGGACTGACGCCCGGGGGAGAGGCAAGCGGCGCGGCGGTTTCGGCCGGCGAGGGCCACGAGCCGATGTCGGACGGTGCCACGTTGGAAGGTTACCGGGTTGGCAGGACGGTCCGGCCCCAAACCCCGGGGCAAAAGCAGTACGTGCAGGCCATCGCCGGGCACGACTTGACCGTGTGCACGGGGCCGGCGGGAACGGGCAAGACGTACCTGGCGGTGGCGACGGCGGTGCACTTGCTCAAGCACGCACGGGTCCGCAAGCTCGTGCTGGTGAGGCCGGCGGTCGAGGCCGGAGAAAAACTCGGGTTCCTGCCCGGCACGATGCAAGACAAGGTTCACCCGTACCTGCGCCCCCTGCTGGACGCCCTGCACGACGTGATGGATTTCGAGCAGGTCCAACGGCTCATGGCGTGCGACGTGATCGAGATCGTGCCGCTGGCGTTTATGCGTGGGCGCACGCTCAACGATTCGATGATCATCCTCGACGAGGCACAGAACGCGACCAAGACCCAGATGCTGATGTTCCTGACGCGGCTGGGGCACGGCAGCAAGATGGTGGTGACGGGGGACACTTCGCAGATCGACCTGGAGGACCCGCGCGAGTCGGGCCTGATCGACGCGGCTCGGCGGCTGCGGCGCGTCAAGGGCGTGGCGATGCTGACGCTGGGCCAGGGCGACATCGTGCGGCACGACCTGGTGCAATGGATCGTCGAGGCGTACGCCCCAGGGGGGACGGCGGCTCCGATGCCGACGTGGCGCCGGCGCGGTGCCCGTGGTTCGTGGACAGCGGATGACGTGGGTGGGCTTTCGACGGCGCGGGGGCCGGAGCGTGCCGTGAGGGCCGGGTCCGATGACTCAACCGGCGCGGTCTGAGGGGAAACCCAGGCTCGGCGCAGCGAAGCGGCGGATGCCGGCGCCACGGTTTCCGATCGTGGATCGCTCGATGAGTAAGCCCGGGGGCTCGCGGGCCCGAATGAATCCCGGTCCCGCTTTCGATTGGGGTGCATGGACCCAATGACGACCCCGATAGCCCGATGGCGTGAGCCGGTGGACAGGCTGTTGCTGAAGCCGGCGGGTTCCGTGTGGACTTGGCTGGTTGGACGGCACGTCCCCTGGGCGACGTTGCACGTGCTGACGTTCACGGCGGTGGCGAGCCTGCTGGCGCTGGGTGTTCAGGATCGGCCGCTGGTCCAGGTCGACCAAGTGATGCCCAAGGCGGCGGCGGCGCGTGTGCGATTCCGGGCCGTCGACCAGGAAAAGACCCTGAGGCGGAAGATCGACGCCCGTGACCGCGAGCCGGCGTACTACGTGGCGGACGCCGCCTATCTCAAGCAGCTGCGTGAGAAGCTGATCGATCTGGGGCGGTTGGGGGCGGATCCGAGCATCCCGACCGTGGACAAGATCTCGCCGGAGACCCGCGAGTCTCTGGGTTTGACGCCCGAGACGTTGGAGGAGTTGCGGCGGTTCGTGGCCGAGCAGGGCCCGCGCGGCTGGGAAAGCCTAACCGACCAGTTTCTTGAACGGCTGGCCAACCTGCCGGTGCTGGACGCCGCCCGCGCTCAAGCGGAGCGCGACCCGACGCAGCGTGCCTTCCAAATCGTGATCCAGCACCCGACGCTCGGGCCCCTGGAGCGGTTCGACAGCTTGCTGATCAGCGCCGCTGAGGATCGCGCCACCTTGCGTGAGCGCGTGTATGACCGCGCCAACACCTTCCCCCCTGCGACGCGCCCGTGCATCGCCGCGGTGGTGATGCAGGACCCGCGGCCGTTTTACCTTTACGACGAAGAAGAGACTCGGGCTCGGCGTCAGGCGCGCTACGACCAGGAGCCGGCGGTGGAGATGACGTACGAGCCGAACGACCTGCTCGTGCCTGCTGGCAAGAAGCTGTCGCGCCTGGACCTGGAGCTGCTGGCGGCCGAGCGTCGGGCGTATTTCGAGAGCCTGGGCTTGTGGAGGGTGTACCTGGTTCAGCCGGCGACGGTGGGGATGTTTTTCGTCGTCTCGATGGGTGTGTGGACGTACGCGCTGCGTTACAACAGTCGGCTGGGGGTCAACCTGATGCGGGGCACGGCGCTCACGCTGCTGATGCTGCTGGGGCAGGCCCTGGCGGTGACGGGCACGGGCCTGATGCCTCAGTTGATTTATGCCACGGGGACGTTCCCGACGTTGCTGACCGCGATCGTGCTGGCCGTGGCGTACGACCAGCGTTTCGCGTTGGCTGTGGGGGCGATCCATGCGTTGATCGTGCTGCTGACGCTCGATCAACCGATGGGGTTCGGGCTGGTGCTGCTGACGGGGGTGGGCACGGCGGTGGGGATGCTGCCCGATGTGCGAACCCGGTCCACGGTGGTGCTGGTGGGTCTGTGGTCCGGGTTGGCGATGGGGGCGGTGACGCTGCTGGTTGGCCTGGCGG
>JAJUHR010000046.1 GCA_029267795.1 Planctomycetota bacterium | reverse complement strand
GGGCATCGAGATGCCGTGCTTGGCGGCCAAGCCCGAGCGCGGGCGGACCTGGGCCTCGTAACCCACCGGCACCGCCATCGCAAACCCGCAGGGGATCAGCGCGATCGCCCCCGGCGGAATTGCCACCGGCGAGGGGACCGCAGCGTGCAAGTCCATCCCGGCTGCGTAGTCGGACTGGTAATCCGGCAGCGGCAGGTCTTCATTTCCCGGCAGCACCCGGATCAGCACGGAGATCAAGTCTTGGTCAAGGATCGGTTCGGGCAACATGATGCGGATGATACCCCATCCCGCGTCTCAACGCCCGGCCGAGCGTGATCGGAGGCGTGAGAAAGGATCGCTTCCGGGGGCGGTCAGCCCCATTCGCCGCTCAGAAGCCGTTCGATCGCGTACGCCACGCCGTCGTCGTCGTGGTGGTCGGTGATGTGGTCCGCCACGGCTTTGACGGGGTCGACCGCGTTGGCCATGGCGATCCCGCACCCGGCCGATTGGAGCATCGCCACGTCGTTGATCTCGTCGCCGATGGCGGCGATTTGTTCCGCGGCGATCCCCCGTTGGGTGGCGATCCAATGGAGCCCGCGCCACTTGTCGACCCCGCCGGCGAACACCTCGAGGATGTGCACGCCCTGATCCGGCGTGGGCATCCGCACGGCTTCGAAGCTTTGCACGAGGATGCGGTCGCCGAACAGGTTGGCAAGCTGGCGTTTCAGTTCTGGGATGCGCGTGGCTGTGGTCAGGGCTCCGACCCGCAGGGTGTGGTGCAGGTCGCCCTCGCCGACGTGCCGCTGGAAGTGCACGGTGGCGCCCGTGGCCTCGAACCACCATTGCGTGGCTTGAGTCAGCACGCCCTGGCCGGTCACGAGGTAATCGTGGCCGCACATGCTGGCGTCGCGGTACACCAGGACCGCCTCGGGCAGGTGCTCGAGGAAGCGGACCAGTTCCGTGGCGAGGCTCGGCTCGATCACGGCGATGTTCAGCGATTCGCCGGTGGTCACCTTGCCGACGACGGCGCCCGTCACGAACACCCCCAGCTCGACCCCCGCTAGGGCCTGCAGCACCACCCGGGCCTCGCGCCACCCCCGGCCTGTGCACGGCACGACGGTGACGCCGGCCTGCTGGGCCTTGGCGATGGCGGCCAGGTTCTCATCGCTGATGCGGTTGTGCCGGTCCAGCAGCGTGCCGTCCAGGTCGATCGCGATCATCCGGTACCGCATGGGAACAGGATGATATCGGCAAGGGCGGGTCCGTTCATGCCCGGAGGCGGGTCCGGGGGCCCGGGCCGCCCTAGAGCAGGGGCGAGAGCAGCATCGCGGCGCTCTCGGCCAGCCGGTGGATCTTGGGCCGTTGCCGCCAGAGGTGGGGTCGGATCGGCCTGGCCTCGTGGATGTACTTAACCTGGGCTTGGCGCATCAATTCGGTGATCTGCGGGCCGTACATCAGGACGTTGAGCTCGAAGTTCAAGTAAAAGCTGCGGATGTCGAGGTTGCTCGAGCCCAGCAGGGTGACCGAGTCGTCGACCGTCATGGTTTTGGCGTGCAGCATGCCCGGGCTGTGCATGTAGATGTTGACCCCGGAATCGAGCAACTGGTCGAAGTACGCCCTGCCCGCTGCCGACACCACCGGGTGATCGCTGAGGAAGGGGATGACTAGGTCTACCTGGACCCCGCGGTCCGCTGCCATCATCAAGGCCAGCATCGTGGACTGGTCCGGCACCAGGTAGGGGCTGGTGATGATGATCCGTTGCTGGGCGGCGTTGAGGGCTGCCAGGATGATCCGCGGCAAGGCCACCGACACCTGGCTGGGCCCGGTAGGCACGGCCTGGGCGGGCATCGTGCCGGTGGCGGTCAGGGCGGGGAACACGTCCTGGTCCCGCAACTCCTCGTCGGTCTCGAACGCCCAGTCTTCGAGGAAGACCGACTGCAGTTGGGCCACGACCGGGCCGGTGAACCGACCACTCATGTCGATCCAGGACCCCGCGCGCCGGTGGCCGTAGTCGGCGTTGACGATGTTCTGGCTGCCGCTGTAGGCGACGGCCCCGTCGATCACCGCGAGCTTGCGGTGGTTGCGCAGGTCCACCCGAGCCAACCTGCGGCGCAGCGGGGCCGCGGGTAAGGCCGCGACGGTGCGAACCCCCGCGGCGTTGAGCCGGTGGCTGAGCCCCTTGCGGTTGAATAGGCGCCGGGAGCCGACCGCATCGGCGAGCAGGCGGCACGTGACGCCGCGCTTCGCGGCGCGCAGCAGGGCGTCGGCGACGCGTCGGCCGGTTTCGTCCGGCACGTAGATGTAGTAGAGCAGGTGGACGTGGTGTCGGGCAGCGTCGATATCGTCGATTAGCCGCCGGATCATTTCATCGGTGTCGTCGATCAGGCGGACGTCGTTGCCGCCGATGATCGGCAGGCCGGTCAGCCGCTCCGCCTGCCGGCTAACGGGGATGGGGCGGGGGTCCTCAGCGGACGGTGCGGCGGTAGAGGTGGGGCTCCCGTTGCTGCCGGCCCCGCTGCGCATCGCGGCCAGCATCTGGCGGTGCTGCTCGACCCGTTTCTGGGCCAGGCGGTTTTCACCGACGAGCCAGTACGTGAGGATCCCCAGCTCGGGCTGGAAGAACACGATGCTCAGCCACGCCAGGGACGTGGCGGGGGGCAGCCGCCGCTGGAGGATCACCAGCACCATCGCGATCCGTATAAACCACTCCAGCACATTGAGAAGAACGAGCCAGGACATCCAAAACCTCGTTCCAGCTCCTTGGGGCCCCGCGTCGATCCCGTTCGATTGCCTCGATACGCCGTGCGGTTCTACGCGGGTACTTGGGCGGCGGGGGTTGAGCAGACCGCGATACTCTTTGCGTCTTTACACCTAAAAGGGCGCCGCTTCAGCCTATCCCGCCTCGGTTTCCCGGTTTCCCGAGGGGGCCAGTCCCCGATACAGCATGGAGAGCAAGCGGTCGGCCGCGACGTCCAGTTTAACGTTGGCGGAAATTTCGGTTTCGGCTTGCTGCAGGGCGTCGATCGCCGTCAGCCAGGGGGAAAGCCTCTGTTCGGCTGCGATCGACCCGTCGGGTCCGTCGACCTCGAGCTCGGCGGCGAGTGTGGCGACCCGACGCCGAACATGCTGAGCGATCATGGTCAGAACCAATTCCGCAGCCAGGTGGTTAGCGGCTTCCTTGGATGCGTTCTCGTGCTCTTGCGTCCAGCGTTTGGCGAACGCTTCCATCAATTCGGTCAGGCGCTGCCCGAGCTCTAAGGGGTATCGGCCTTGGGCCATCCGATCAATCGCAGGCAGCAGGTCTTGAGCCCACTCGGCTAGGCCGTAATCTAACGCTGTTTTCGCGCGGCCCAGGCTCCCATCGGCGAAGGCGACCAGCCAGTGGCGGTGATCCGAAGAAAGTGCCACGCTCTGCCGGTCGACCCAGTCCGCCACGGCTCGCTCCGTTAGAGGCGAGAACCCGACGCGCTGGCAGCGGCTGCGGATCGTCGGGAACAGGTGGCTTTCGCTGGGGATGATCAGGATCAAGATCGTTCCAGCGGGGGGTTCTTCGAGGGTCTTGAGCAACTGGTTCTGCCCCTCGTCGTTGAGCAGGTGGGCTTCGTCGACGATGAACACCTTCCGCTGCCCCAGGTGCGGGGCCCGATAGACCGGATCGATCAGGGCTTGTCGGACCACTTCGATGGGGATGCTCCGGAGCTTGCGCTGTCGAACGGCGGGGTCGTCGCTGAAGCGCGCCAGTTCCTTGGTGACCACGTGCAGGTCGGGGTGGGGCGGCGGGGTTCCGCTGCTGTCCGCGCCCTGGTCGAGCAGCCGGCAAGATTCGCAGCTGCCGCAGGGGTCCAGGTTCCTTTGGGTGTCGGGGCGCGGTTCCCGGCACAACAGCACACGGGCGAACAAAACCGCCGTGGTGAATTTGCCCACGCCGACCGGCCCGTGGAAGAGGTACGCGTGGTGCAGGCGTCCGCTGCGCAGCCCAGCCTGTAACGATTCAATAGCCCGCGTTTGTCCGATGATTGGCCACGCCATGGCTCCCCATGTTAGTGTCCCACCCGTCCGTGGGCGCGGGCACGCCGCGGTTAAGGCGATGATTACAAAGCCGATGATAGTTGGGGAGTGTTAAGACGGGGGGACGCCGCGTTGCTCGGCATGCCGCGGGATTTGACAATACCGAAATGGATGAACTAGCGACGGGGGGCGTGGCTGTGCGCGTGTTGTTCACCGTGGCTCGGGTCCTGCTGATCGCGATAGCGATCTGGTGGGCCTTGGTGTACCTGCTGCAAGACCGGCTGATCTTTCCCAGATTCCTGATCCCTTCCGAGGGCAGGATACCTGCCGATGCTCGTACGGTCGTTTGGCGGCGGCCACTCGATGGGGACGGCCATGTCGATGCCTGGTTTGTTCCTGCCGCGATTGCTTCCCCAGCGCGACCGCGCCCAGTGGTGGTGTACTTCCACGGCAACGCGGAGACGATCGATCAGCAAAGGTGGCTCACCGACGGATACCACTGGATGGGTTGCAGCGTGCTCCTGCCCGAGTACCGCGGTTATGGAGGCTCCGCGGGCAAGCCCTCCCAGGCGGCTATCCGTGAGGACGCCGTCTGGTTCTACGAACAGCTGGTTCGCAGGCCCGATGTCGACCCCACGCGGATCGTGTTTCATGGGCGATCGGTTGGCGGCGCGGTGGCGGCAGACCTGACCACCCGGTTCTCGCCCCGGGCCTTGATCCTGCAGTCCACCTTTCCCAGTGCCGCCGCCGTGGCCCGCAGGTTCGGCATCCCACGGTTCTTGCTCAAGAACCCCTTCGATACCGATCGTGCCTTGGCACAGGCGCGGTTCCCCATACTCATCTTCCACGGCAGGCACGACACGGTGATCCCCGTTAGGTTCGGCCGGATACTGCGCGACACCCTGCCTAACGCCTGGTACATCGAATACAACTGCGATCACAACGACTTCCCCGGGCTGGGAAACGAGACCGACTATTGGGGCCGCATCGAGTCGTTCTTGAGAGATTCCGGGGTGCTCGAGCCCGTAAGCCAGCGATAGAGGGGCAGGCTTCTTGGGCTCCCTCGGCCATGCCGCTGGCCGTGGATCACCAGCCCGCGAACAAAGCCGCGGCCCCCAGCATCAGCTTGGGGGCGGGGAAATTCAGGCGGGCCACCGGTTCGTCTCCCGCGTAGGCGACGTGCAGGGATGGGTTGGCCTTGCTGAGGTTGATGATCTCCATCGGCTTGCCGGGGACGGCGTGCGGCCTGTCGAACTCCGGGATGAGCTGCACGATCGGCCGGCAGGGGTCGCTGGGAACATGGTCGATGCACACGGCCGATCGCCCATCGCTGAGCCTAACCAGCATCCCGGGCGGGTAAGGGGGCACCACCGCCAGCAAGGCCCGCACCACTTGGGGGTCGTAGCGGCGGAGGGTGTCCTCCTGCAGTACCTGCCGCAAGGCCACGACCGTCGGGCGGGAAGGCTGGTTGAACGGGTTTCGCAAGCGGTCAAAATCGTTCGCCAGGGCGACGATCCGTGCGAAGACGTGGATCCGCTCCCCTTCCAGAATGGGCGTGTCTCCGCCGGCGTACCCCGTGCCATCAAACCGCTGATGGTGGTTGAGCACGACGGTGGCGGCAGTGGGCTCGACCTGGCCCCGGACCATCGAGTAGCCCAAAGAGGGGTGTTCGCGCCAGGCGGGGTCGGTGTCGTCGTCGAGCTGCACCCGACGCTCGTGCACCTCCGGGGGCAGCTGGGTCACGCCCAGGTCGTGCAGCATGGCCCCTACACCCAGGTTGGTCACTTCCTTGGCGCGGGACGGGTCCATGTGCCGACGCTGTCGGACGAGGTACCCTTCCAGTTTCAGGCCGATCAGCACGCTCAGGTAGGTCACCGTGGTGCTGTGGCGCATCAGGTCGTCACTGCCGCTGTTGCGGATCAGGTCCCCCATGAAGAGCGCAGCCCGGGGGTTGCCTACCAAGCTGGAGATCAGCTGCCCGATCGAGTTACAGTATTCCTGATAGGGCAGCTTGGCGTTGGATTGCCGCTGGGCGTGTTCGAACGTATTGGAGATCTGGCGGAGGATATCCCCCTGGGCGGCCATCGCCTCCTGGTTCACGAACTTGGAGAGGAAGTCCAGACCAGGGTAACGCACCCAGAAGCTGCTGACCCCCATCTGATCCAGGCGGATGATGTCCCGCTGCGTCAGGGCGTATTCCATCTGCAGCAGGATGCAGTCCGGCTGGCGGGGGTGGTAAATCGGTAGCGCCAAGACCATGCCCGGCTTGGCTGTGCGCACATCGACCAACAGCACGGCGCGGCTCCCCTGGGCGACAACGCAGTTATATCGTGATCCCCAAAAATTATCGGCGAGGTGGAAGTGTCGCTTAAACGTTGCAACGGCTAGGCATAAGTCGCCCTGAGCCCACTGGCTATTTTTGCCAAACCGGGGCGTGGCGGGGTGCCTCGGCTGGCGGTCAGCCGGCTTCCACGGTCAAGCCCGGGTTCGGCGAACTCGCCGGTTTGCCCGACCCGGTGGACCGTACCGTGATGTGACCGTCCTGGGCATCGACCGTGACCGTGGAACCCTCGGGGATCTCCCCGGCGAGGATCGATCGGCCGATGCGGGTTTCCAGCTCGTGCTGCAGATAACGCTTTAGCGGCCGGGCGCCGTACACCGGGTCAAAGCCCGATTCGGCGATCAGACGCTTCGCCGCGTCGGTCAGTTCGAGCTTGATCTCACGCTCGGCCAGACGCTTGTCGATCTCGCGGGTCTGCAGCTCGACGATCCGGCGGATCTCCTGGTGCGTCAGCGGCTTAAAGAGCACGACGTCGTCCACGCGGTTGAGGAACTCCGGCCGGAAGTGGCTACGCAGCTCGCTCATCACGCTGTTCCGCGCCGTGTCGCTGATCTCCCCGGCGCCCAACATGCTGTCCTCCAGCAGGTGGTGCGACCCGATGTTGCTGGTCATGATGATCACGGTGTTCTTGAAGTTGACGGTGTGGCCCTGGGCGTCGGTGACCCGGCCGTCGTCGAGGATCTGCAGCAGCACGTTGAACACGTCGTGGTGTGCCTTTTCGATCTCGTCGAATAGGACCACGCTGTAGGGCTTGCGGCGGACGGCCTCGGTGAGCTGGCCGCCTTCTTCGTAGCCCACGTACCCCGGCGGGGCGCCGATCAGCCGCGAGACGGTGTGCTTCTCCATGTACTCGCTCATGTCCAGGCGCACGATGTTGTCCTCGCTGTCGAACAGCGCCTCGGCCAGTGCCCGCGCCAGCTCGGTCTTGCCCACGCCGGTTGGGCCCAGGAACAGGAACGACCCGATCGGGCGCTTGGGGTCCTTGATCCCCGCCCGGCCGCGGATGACGGCGTCGGCCACGAGCTTGACGGCCTCGTCCTGGCCGACAACCCGCCGGTGCAGCAGCTCGTCGAGCTTCAGCAGCTTCTGGCGCTCCCCCTCGACCAGGCGCGACACGGGGATGCCCGTCCAGCGAGACACGATCTGGGCGATCTGATCTTCCGCGACCTCTTCGCGGATCAGACGCCCGCCCGTCCCGGCGGCGGCTTGCTTCTGATGCAGCTGTTTCTCCCGGGCCTCGAGTTGTCTCAGGGCCTCGGGCAGCTTGCCGTGCTTGAGCTCCGCCGCTTTTTCGAGGTTGTAGGCCCGCTCGGCCTGTTCGATCTGCAGCCGCAGCTGCTCGATCTGCTCGCGCAGCGCCCGGACCTTTTGCAGGGCCTGCTTCTCCGACTCCCATTGGGCGCGCATCGCGTCGGCCTTGTGGCGCTGGTCCGCCAGCTCCTTACGGAGGGTCTCCAGCCGCTGCCTGCTGGCGGGGTCTTTTTCCTTCTTCAGCGCCGCCTCCTCGATCTCCAGCTGCATCACCCGGCGGGTCACCTCGTCCAGTTCGGCGGGCATCGAGTCGATCTCCGTGCGGATCATCGCACACGCCTCGTCGACCAGGTCGATCGCCTTGTCGGGCAGGAACCGGTCGGAGATGTACCGGTTGCTCAGCACCGCGGCGGCGACCAGCGCCCCGTCCTGGATCCGCACGCCGTGGTGCACCTCGAACCGCTCGCGCAGGCCCCGCAGGATCGAGATCGTGTCCTCGACCGTGGGCGGGTCGACCATCACCGGCTGGAACCGCCGCTCCAGGGCCGCGTCCTTCTCCACGTGTTTGCGGTACTCGTCCAGGGTGGTGGCGCCGATGCAGTGCAGCTCGCCGCGAGCGAGCATGGGCTTGAGCATGTTGCCCGCGTCCATTGCGCCCTCGGCCCGCCCGGCGCCGACGATCGTGTGCATCTCGTCGATGAACAGCAGGATCCGGCCCTCGCTCTGCTTGACCTCCTGCAGCACGGCCTTGAGGCGCTCCTCGAACTCGCCGCGGTACTTCGCCCCGGCGACCAGGGCCCCCATGTCCAGCACGAAGATCGTGCGGTCCTTCAGGCCCTCCGGCACGTCGCCCCGAACGATCCGCTGGGCCAGGCCCTCGACGATGGCGGTCTTGCCCACGCCCGGTTCGCCGATCAGCACCGGGTTGTTCTTGGTCTTGCGTGAGAGGATGCGGATGACGCGGCGGATCTCGCTGTCCCGGCCGATCACCGGGTCGAGCTTGCCCTCGCGCGCCTGCTTGACCAAGTCCCGGCCGTAGCGCTCCAGGGCCTCGTAAGTCGCCTCCGGGTTATCGCTCTGGACGCGCTGGTGGCCACGCACCTGGGTGAGCGTGGCGAGGAACACATCGCGCGTGATGTTGTATTTCTTGAACAGCCGGGCCGTGGCCGTGTCGCCGCCTTCCTGGATCATTGCTAGGAAAAGGTGCTCGACGGAAAGGTACTCGTCCTTGAGGCGTTGGGCCTGCTTTTCTGCCTCGACCAGCACGCGGTTGAGTCGCTGGGTCAGGTACACCTTGCCCGCCTCGACGCCCGCGACCCCCGGGCCGGAGATGCTCGGCCGCCGCCGCAGCTCCTGCTCTAGGTCGGCAACCAGCGCCTCAACCGGTACGCCCATTTTGCCCAGCAGGCGCGGGATCAAACCCCCGTCCTGCCGGCACAGCGATAGCAACACGTGCTCGCAGTCAACCTCCGTGTGCCCCAGTTCCGCGGCGCGGCTGTGCGCCGCCTGCAGGGCTTCGGTGCACTTTTGAGTTAGTCGATTCGGGTCCATAAGGGTCTTGCCTATTAGTCCGGATTGCCCCCGGATTGCCATGGCCGGACGGGGGCTCCCGCTCGGCTTATTTCCGGGGGTTATTCCGAGGGTTGTTCCAGGGATTATTCCGGCGGTCGTCGCGTAGGGCTCTCCGTCTTGGCCAGCTCAGTCAGCCGGCGCGGGGGTTGAACTTTGAGGCCCTGGCCAAGGCCTCGAACAATTCACGCTCCTGATCGGAGAGGTCCTTCGGCACAACGATCTTCAGTTGAACGAACAGGTCGCCGCGTCGACCGGCGCCGCCACGCAGCGGCAGGCCTTTGCCTTTTAACCGCATCATCTGGCCGCTTTGCGCCCCAGCCGGGATGGTTAGGTTCACTTCGCCTTCGAGCGTGGGCAGGGGCACCTTGCTGCCTAGGGCCGCCTCCCAGGGCGATACCCTTAGCGTGGCGCGCAAATGGTGCCCGTCAACCTCAAACCGCGGGTCGGGTGCCACCTTCACCCTCAGCAACAGGTCGCCCGGGGGTGCTTCTCCCGT
>JAJUHR010000339.1 GCA_029267795.1 Planctomycetota bacterium | reverse complement strand
TAAGGGCCTCGTCGACCTGTCCGCCGACCTCTTCGACGGCGCCTTCCAGGCCCTTGCCGACCTGCTCGACCGCTTTGCCGCCGATCTGCTGGACTTTGCCGCCGAACTCGCTGACGGCTGGGATGCCCATTTCGCCGAGGCCTTGGAGCTGCGACAGGCCGCTTTGGAGTTCGCCGAGGACTTCGCCGGGTAGCTCCTTGCCCGCCTTCTGGATCGCCGCGGCGATGATGGCCTTGACCAGCACGCCGGAGAGGTCGGAGATGAGCACCGCGTTATTGGAGTCGGACCCGACGTTGCTGAGGCGGATCCGGTCGATCGGGACGTTGACCTGGGTGAGCTTTCCGCCCTCGGGGAGCAGGTCCACGTGCACCACCACGTCCTTGACGAGAACCTCTTTGATCACGAATTTTTTGCCGCCGCCCTGCACTTGCTGCTTCTGGGTGGGCTCGGTGGATTCGAAGCGCTTAAGGTTGTTGAGGATGACCTGGTAGTTGGCCTGGCCGCCGGTTTTCTGGAGGTTCATGTCGATGCCCTGGAGCTGCAGCTCGGTGAGCTCGATCACGTCGCTGCGGAGCGATCCCAGGGAGACCGCCACGTGACCGCTGCCCAAGTGCATGAAGTGCGGGGTGGTGAAGCCTTGGGGGTTGGCGATGTTCAGGCCGCTCATCGCGAACCGGCCGGTGAAGATGCCGACGTCCGCTTGGTCGAGGGTGGTGTCGACGCCCATGGCGTAGGAGGCCCCGGCTTCGATGGCCCTGCGGGCGATGGTGTCGATGTACACGAACGCGGCGACCAAGGCGATCAGCACGACCAGGACAGCCAATCCGATGAGCTTGAGCAGTTTTCTCATGGCGAAGCTACCCTCGAATGAAAACGTGAGTGAGATGCCAGGGACGCCCTTTTCGCTCATAGGGGGAAATATACCGAGAGATCGCCGGGCGTTGGAAAAACACCCAGTCCCGCGGCTATCTTCCCTTTTACTTTATGCCTGACCCTTGCGGGCTTCGCGGCGGCGGTCGGCCTCGCGCAGCAGTCGCTTGCGCATGCGGATCGACGCCGGGGTGATCTCCACCAGCTCGTCGTCCTGGATGTACTCCAGGCAGGCTTCCAGGGACATCTCGCGGGCGGGGCGGATCTTGGCGGCGTCGTCCTTGGCGGTGGTGCGGATGTTGGTCAGCTGCTTGGCCTTGGTGACGTTGACGGTGATGTCGTTGTCCTTGCAGTGCTCGCCGACGATCTGGCCCTCGTAGACCATGTCGCCGGGCTTGACGAAGAAAAACCCGCGGTCGTAGAGGGCGTCCAGGGCGTAGGCGGTGACGCGGCCGGTCTCGGTGGCGACCATCACGCCCTGCTGGCGCTGGGGGATCGAGCCACGCATGGGGGCGTACTTCTCGAACGTGTGGTGCATGACGGCTTGGCCCTGGGTGGCGGTGAGCAGCCGGCTGCGCAGCCCGATCAGCCCGCGTGCGGGGATCGAGAACTCCATGTGGACGAAGCCGGAGGCGCCGGCCTTGGCGTCCATGCGCACCAGCTCCGCTCGGCGATCCCCGATCAGGGCCATGACGGCGCTTTGGCACGGAGCGGGGCAGTCGATCGACAACAGCTCGATCGGCTCGAGGGTCTGGCCGTCCTGCTCCTTAAGAATGACCCGCGGCCGACCGGCGGAGAGCTCGAACCCCTCCCGCCGCATGTTTTCCAGCAAAATCCCCAGGTGCAGCAGCCCGCGCCCGGAGACCTGGAACTCGTCGGTCTGACCGAACTCGACGCGCAGGGCCACGTTGGATTCCAGCTCGCGGGCCAGGCGCTCGCGGATCTGGCGGGTGGTGACGAACTGGCCTTCCTTGCCGGCGAACGGGCTGTCGTTGACGCGGAAGGTCATGGTGAGCGTCGGCTCGTCGACCTCGATCGAGGGCAGGGCCTGGGGTTGGTCCGTGTCGGCGATCGTGTCGCCGATGTCCACCGGGTCCAGCCCGACGACGGCGCATAGGTCGCCCGACTCGACCCGGTCCACTTCCTCGCGTCCCAGGCCGCGGAATTCCAACACCTTCAGCACGCGCTGGCGGGTGACCTCACCGCGGCGGTTGACCACCGCCACCGCCTGGCCGGGATGGATCGCCCCGGCGTACACCCGGCCGATCGCCACCCGCCCGACGTAGCTGGAGTAGTCCAGCGTGGTCACCAGCATCTGCAGCGGCGCGTCCGCGCGCGAGGTCGGCGGCGGCACGTGCTGGACGATCGACTCGAACACGACCCGCAGGTCGCTGGTCTTGTGCGCCAGGTTCAACGTGGCCCAACCCTCGCGGGCCGAGGCGTAGATGAGCGGGAAGTCCAGCGCCCGGTCGTCGGCTTCGAGCGAGACGAGCAGGTCGAACACCTCGTTGACCACGTGGTCGGGGCGGGCGTCAGGTCGGTCGACCTTGTTGACCACGACGATCGGCCGCAGGCCGTGCTGCAAGGCCTTGTGCAGCACGAACCGGGTCTGAGGCATGGGCCCGTCGAAGGCGTCGACCAGGAGGAGCACGCCGTCGGCCATCATCAGCACGCGCTCGACCTCCCCGCCGAAGTCCGCGTGACCGGGGGTGTCGATGATGTTGATCTTGTATTCCCGGCCGTCCTGCGCGTGGTAAGTGACGGCGCAGTTCTTGGAGAAGATG
>JAJUHR010000293.1 GCA_029267795.1 Planctomycetota bacterium | reverse complement strand
TCGCGCTGGGCGGAGGCGGGCCGCAGCGAAAGGCGGATCCGGCGTTGATCCTCGTCCACGTCGATCACGCGGAACTTGTGCGTCTGATCGACCTGCAACACGTCAGCGACGCTGTTCACACGCCGCTCGGACAACTCGGAGATGTGCACCAAGCCCTCGACGCCCGCTTCCAGTTCCACGAAGGCGCCGAAGTCGGCGATGCTCCGCACCCGGCCGTCCACGAGGCTGTCCTTGGGATATTTCCGTTCGGCGCCCATCCACGGGTCGTCCCCGGCCTGCTTGAGGCTGAAGGTGATCCGCCGCTGCTCGGGGGAAACTTGCAGGGCCACCAGCCGCAACGTGTCGCCTTCCTTGACGACGTTGACGGGGATGACGTGGCGGGCCCAGCTCAGCTCGCTGGCGGGGACGAGGCCCTCGACGCCCGGCTCGACCTCCACAAAGGCTCCGAAATCGGTCACCCGCACCACGCGTAGGGTGACGCGGTCCCCCGGTCGGACCCGATCCGCGATGCCTTGCCACGGGTCTGCCCCGGTCTGCTTCAGGCCCAGGTTGATCCGCTGCTTGTCGCGGTCGATCTTGAGCACTTTGACGCTGACCGTCTGGCCGACCGTGACGACCTGCGTGGGGTCGGAGACCCGGCTGTAGCTGAGCTCGCTGATGTGGATCAACCCATCCAAGCCGCCGAGGTCCACGAAAGCGCCGAATTCGGCGATGCGGGTGATGGTGCCCTGGCGGACTTGGCCGACTTCGAGCTCTTCCCAGGTCTTGGCGCGTTTGGCGCGGCGGTCGTTTTCGAGGTGGTTGCGGCGACTGAGCACGACGCGGCGTGTGCGGCGGTCGATCTCCTGGACCACGGCTGCGAGCTTCTGGCCAACGAACTGCTGTAGGTCGTCCACGTGTCGCAGGTCCACTTGGCCGGCGGGCATGAAGGCCATGATGCCGCCGATCATTTCCAGTTCGAGCCCGCCCTTGTTGGTGCCGACGACCCGGGCCTCGACCACCGCGCCGCGTTGCAGCTGCTCCCAGGTGATCCGGCCGATGGCGCCCTCCCGCGAGAGGATCAGCAGCCCCTGAGACTCGTCGTGGCGTTCGACCACGAAATCCATGATGCTGCCGACGCGTGGGGGGCGCTCGAACTGCCGAAGGGGGACGACGCCCTGGGCCTTGCCGCCGCCTTCGACGAGCCCGACGAACACGTCGTCGCCGTGGATCGCTTCGATCCGCCCGCGCGCCAGGTGGGGAGTAGCGGTCTGGTCGTGGGGCTGGCGGTGGGCTTGGGGCGCCTCGTGTGTGCTCTGCGTCGGGGCTGCGGCCCCGGAAGCTTCGGAGATCAGCCGCTGGACGTCTTGGCCCGCCATCACTTCGGCGAATTCCCTTTGCAGGTCGGCGTCGAAGGGTTCGGGCGTGTCGATGGGGCGATCGTTGGCGTTCATCGAGATGATCTCTGTGGGGTCGCCTTCGGTTTGTGCTCACCCCGAGTCGCGGCGGGTCAGCCCTGAGGGTCGAGCATGACGAGATATTGTATCCGCGCCGCTGAATCGACAATCGACCTAAGCGCGTTCGGCCGCGGCGGGGCGTGCTTGTGATGGGTCTCGGCATATACCCAGGGCACCTTGAGCGTGGATGGGGTCGCGGTAGAATCCACCCCCGATGAGCGTTGCGCAGGGCACCATCGGTCGGCTGGGTGTATTGATCGCGGTCGTGAGCGTTTGTGGGTGTCAGAAGCCGTTGTTTCCGCCGAACCAGCCCCGAACGCCTTACGAACGGTATCAGCGGTTGCGTACGCAGGAACGCCCCGCGACCCGGCAGAACGTGCACGGGGAAGATGAGCCGGCCCTGCGTGAACGCCTGCGTCCGCTGGAAGAGCGATGAGGTGGTGGGTGCTGAGGTATGGGCCTGTGGTGGCGGCTGGTGCCGGGGTGCGATCGGGTGTTACGCCCGATAAAGCCGCTGCTGGCAGCGTCAGCAGAAATTAAAAGTTTGGCCAGGTCCGTGTCCGATTAAATGAGCGGTTCGAGTCGCGACGAGTTGCCTGTCCATCGCAGCGGTCCGAGCCCTAGGTGGCCTCCGATATGCAGATGCCCGATCGCCGAACGATGACCGTCCTGGCCAGCTTGGTGGGGGCGATGACGGTGGGCAGCGCCGTTTTGCTGGTGCTGGAGCCGGGGCCGGTTCGGTCGATTGGAGGGCTAAGCCTGTCGTCCGTTCAAGGCCGCACCTCGCCCGCCAGCGCGGTGTCGTTCGCGGCCGATGCCCCGGTGGCGCCGGAGCGTTGGGTGACGATCCTGATCCACGACGGGGAGGAGCCGAACGAGGTGGCGCAGTTCGCGGGCTTGGGTAGCGGCTCGGCGGCCGGCGTGGATCGCAGCGGATACCACTTCGTGATTGGCAACGGCCGGGGGATTCCCGACGGCCGGATCGAGATCGGGGCCCTATGGGAGCGGCAGTTGCCGGGGCGGTTCTCGATCGGGACCCGAGCGGAGTTGCCTGCCTCGGGTGCCATCGGCATCCGCGTGGTGGGGGATGGCGACCATCACGCCTTCACCGATAAGCAGATGCGCAGCCTAGTTTGGCTCGTCCAATCCTTGCAGGCTCAATACGGGATCCCTGCGGAGCGAGTCGTGGTCGAGAGCGGCACAGCCGGGGGGGCGAGGATCGGGCGGTTGTTCCCCTTGGCGTGGTTCCGGCAGCAAATCCTGACCTTCGCGGTTCCTTGACGTGTGCAGAGTCCGGGGGCTGGTGCGCCCTTGCGGCATATCTGGTCTTCGACGTCGGCTTCGTCCGGAGCAGGCTTGAGGAGGCGATGGTTCCAGGGTCGGTATTGGCACGGTTTTTCCCCTTCAATCGTGTCATTTTTTTTGGCAAACCTCGTCCGATAACTTGCCTCGGACGAGGGATTCGAAGATGATGTGGTAGCTCGGGCGCTGCGTGGCGTGGTGGATCTCTCCATAACTCGTTCGGGGCTTATTGGTCAAGCGACTCTAGCGTTGGGCCGATCTAACCGCAGTTCCAGATAGCGCGCGTTCGAGGCCGAAGCTTGGGAAGCGGCGTGGCTTTTGCGGCGTAGATTTGCGGGCCGTGCCTTTGTGCAACACCCGCAACCATGATTATCGGGCCAGTGAGACGGGTGATGGGATCGGAGTCTGCCCGTGGTTAACCCCTTTGCACGGTGGTCAACGGTGGCTCCGGGGCACGCGGGGGTTGATTTCCGTATGGTCGAGGCTGACGGATCAGGTGCGAGTG
>JAJUHR010000100.1 GCA_029267795.1 Planctomycetota bacterium | reverse complement strand
GATCTGTTTTTCCTCGGCGTAGCCGGGGGCGCCGGCCGCCGCCATATCGCGGGCCATAGCGGCCTTGGCGGCCTGGCGGCGGTAGTCCAAGCGCACGGCTTCTTGCAGGCGATCGACCTCGGACATGGGGACGCGGGCGAGTTGCGCGATCTTCTCCACAAGGTTGATCGTGCCGACGACCAGCCGCACCTGAGCGTTTTCGTAGGTTTCCCCGGAGTTGTTCGAGACGCGGACGAAGCCGTCGATGGTCATTTTCGCTTCGCCGGTGTCTGCGACGCAGACGTAATCGGCCGACCAGGTGACGCCGCTGGTGAAGTAGGTGATCTCGACAGTCGCTTCGCCGTCGAAGTCGCTCTGGACGCTCCAGTAGAGCATCTGCGGCTTGTCGTGGGGGTAGGTGGTGTCGAGCAACTCCAGGTGGTCGGCTGCGGTGAGGAACCGCAGCTCCACGGAGGTGGGGTCGATCAGGGTGTTGGCCCAGGAGAACTGCAGGGGGTTGACGCCCTTCTTGAAGCTGACCTTGCGGACCTCGCGGACGAGTGTGAGGTCCTCCGAGTTGTAGATGGTCAGCTGGACGGTGTCGCGCGTCGGCACGGTGGACAGGTCCACGTTCTTCGCCCGCGCTGCGGCCACGACGCCACCCAGCCAGGCGCTGACAGCCACGATGGCGAGCGTCGCTCTTACGAAAGGATGGATTCGCATACGCACGGCTTGCTCCTGGAAGATCGTAAAGAACCCGCGCTGCGCTGCCGAGGCCCGCGGCCCCCGAAAACCACGCTTCTCGCCGATCACTGCCACTCGTTGTGGATGATCATGTGCAGGCGGTGGACGGTTTTCTCGGCCTTGTCCGTCGTCTGGCGCGCCGGCAGAGGCGCGTGGAACACCAAGCGATTGAACGAGGTTTCGTCACGATCGGGCCCGCCTTGGAACGTGGTCTGGCCGCCGAGTTCCCACTGGACGTCCCGGGCGCTACCGATGCCGATCTCGTTGCGCAGGTGGTCTAGGCTCTCGATCACGTCGAGAGTGACGGGCGTGTCCTTGAAGTTCTCGATCTCGTATTTGACCACGACCTCGTGGTCGTAGAGGTTGCCGGCGAGTCGGCGTCGCTCGTTGCGGTCGATCGTGCGTTTGACGACCACGTCCTGCGCGACGCCGAGGTAGACCTTCATCTTGTCGTCGATGGGGGTGAACCTGCCCCAGTCCTCGCCGAGGAAGGCGGTGGTGCCCTTGCCGTCGTCCTGGAAGATGCGGACCTTGCCGTAAGGAAGGGCTGCGCCGCCGAGCCCGTGGGCCGCGTCGTTGCGCAACACGTAGTGCATCGGGACGCGCAGCTTATTCTGGGAGGGGTCCAGGTAGCCGAACTCCGTCGGCGAGCAGCTGTAGGTCTTCTCCACGGGCACGCCGACGAACTTGTTCACGAGGACCTGCTTGGTTTCGTTGAGGCCGATGGGTTTCTGGATGCCTTCGCCGAAGCCGACCCACAGGCCGCTGGTGCCGTACTCCTCGTTGGCGAAGTTTTGCAGCAGCAGGTACTGCGAGAGGGTCAGGGTTTTTTCGTCGTGGCCGGCGACCGCCCGGTAGTGGAAGCTCTTGGTCAACCCGCCCAGGACGTAGCTGATCCGCACCAGGGCTGAGCCCGACGCGCTCGAGGCGACCTGCCAAACCAGCGCCTGCTCATTCGGCGGGTAGCTCACCGAGAGAACCCGCGCCTCGAGCTGCCTGCCCTCGGCCGGCCCCAGCACGCGAAATACGACCGTGTTCGGATCGATCCGTGTGTTCGCCCATGAGAAGTCGACCTGGTTGGTCCCTTGCACCAGCGGGACGACGCGCTCCTCCTCCACGAGGGTCACGTCCGGGTGGTCCAGCTGCACCTCGACGCGCTGCCGCACCGGCAGGGTGATCAGCTTGACCCGGCCCCACGCCGCGGTGGGAATCAACCCCAATGCCACCGACACCGCCCAAGGCGTTAGTTGGATCAATCGTCTCATGGCTGGGCTCCTGCCACCTTGTTGGGAAGTTCCGAGATTCGGGCAGCCCCCCCGAGCATGAGGGCTTTTTACAGGCTTGTTTTTTTGCTTACATCGAGATTAGACGCGGGAACGTGGTCGCGGTTCCCGAAGGAAAATCAGATTGTAATGAATGTCCCGGGACGGGTGCGTCCGTCAACCGTTGGTGGCGTCTATGAGCTGAGATTTTGGATCAATCCGCGGGGGGGATGCTCATGCCGTGGGGGTCGCGCTGCGGCTGCTCGGTCCGGTCGGCCAGTTGACGCTGCATCGCGGGGTCGGTGACGTGCTCCAAGCGCATCGCGGCGGAGTGCACGTGGTCTGGGGGCAGGCCCATGAATTGGACCAGGTAGCTTTCCCAAAGGCGGTGAGCGCGGACCATCCGACGGGCGTCGTCACGCCCGCGCTCGGTCAGCCGGTAGCCCTGGCCGCCCCATTCAACCTTTCCGCTGCGGACCAGGCCCGCGAGTGTGGCTCGCGCGGTGAGCGGGCCCAGCGCCAGCGCCTGGCGGAGGGCCGGAACTGCGACCGGCGGCCGCGGCGAGGGCATCTCCTCCACCCGGTAGAGCAACCCCAGCGCATCTTCCTGCGCCACCTGGAGCGTCAGGCGGACGCGGTGCAGGGCCCGGCTGACGATCCCGTGCCTGGGGGCGAAGAGGATCGCGATCGTCAAGATCGCCCCTGCCGCCACCGCCATCATGCCGGCGATGCTCGTATCGCGGAACCCGAACCACCCGGGGACGGTCACGGCGCCCAGGTGCCCCAGCACCGCGGAGGCCCCAGCCAGCGCGACGCTCAGCACGATCATCGTCGACAGCCGGTCGGTCAAGAGGTGGGCCGCCGCGGGCGGGACGATCAGCATCGCGATCACCAGGATGCTGCCGACGATCGGGAAGCACGCCACGGACGTCGCTGCCACCAGACCCATCAGCAGGTAGTGCATCAGGTTCGCGTTGATACCCAGCGTGGTCGAGAGCTTGGGATCGAACGAGCTGATCTTGAGCTCTTTGTAAAAGAGCAGGACGAAGGCGGTGTTGACGGCGAACATCCCCGCGAGCGTGACCACCGCCCACGGCACGTCGAGGCCTGCGAGCCGCACGGTGGTGTCCAAGGCCACCAGCTCGATCGCCCCGAAGAGCACGCACCCCGGGTCCAGGTCCACGTGCCTGGCCCACAGCTCCATCAGGACCAAGCCCACCGCGAACAGCAGCGTGAATACCACTCCCATCGAAGCGCTCTGCTCGACCTGCCCTAGGCTGTGGATCGACTGCGTGAGCATCGCCGTCAGCACGCCGACGACCGCGGCCCCCACGAACATCGGCAGGTTGGCCCGGCTGCCCGTGAGCACGAACGCCACCGCCAGCCCCGGGAGCACCGCGTGGCTGATCGCGTCGCCCATCATGCTCATGCGGCGCAGCACGAGGTAATTGCCCAGCAGTGCGCACGAGGCGGCGGTGAGCGCCCCCGCCACGACGATCCAGGTGTCCGCTGTGGTCCAGGTCATACCCTTAACCTTTTAACCGGAGGCCGAGCCGCGGGCTGACGATCCAGGCGCTGCTGTATTGGAATCCCGTTCGATCGCGTGGGGGCTCGGTGGAACCGCGGCACGCGAAGCCTCCGAGGCCATCAACGCCTCGAGCTGAGCCACCATTTCATGACCGAGCACGTGCTCGATCTGGTCCGCGTCGCGATCCACGTGGCTGGGCGCGACGTCCGCGTGGGTGATCAAGTACATCTCCCACAGGCGGTGGTTGCGGCTGACGCGGGCCGCCTCCACGGCCCCCGCGGGGGTCAGGCGATATGAATCAGGGCCTGCGGGCTCGACGAGTCCCCAGCGTTGCCCACGTCGCAGTAACCGCTGCAGGTACCCTTGGGACCAAGAGCGAGCCTTAAGCAAGGCGCTGCGAGGCACGGCTGCAGCGTCGCCCCCGGCTGTAGGCGCGGCCGTTCCCACCCTCGCTGCGGTTATGGCCTCGACCCGTTCGTACATCGCCCGCAGCAGGTGTTGGCGGGCGACGGTCCGGCGCAGCCGCAGGTGCTCGCGCAAGCGCACGAACACGCCCCGGCGCGGGCCGATGACCAGGCTGACGCTGAAGATGGCGCCGGCGACGATCACGATGATCGCCCCCGCGGGCAGGTGGGGCAGCAAGGCGCTGAGCATCGCCCCGGCCAGACCGCTGATCGCCCCGATCGCCGCCGCAGCCAACAACATGCGTGACAACCGATCGGTCCAGAATCGGGCCGCCGCGGGTGGGATGATCAGCAGGGCCACGACGAGGATCAGCCCCACCGCCTGCAAGCCGATCACCGTCACCGCCACCACCAGGCCGACCATCACGGCGTCCAGAGCGAGCACCGGCCAGCCCCCGGCGGCGGCGAACTCCTGGTCGAAGCAGACCAGGGCGAACTCCTTGAACAACAGCCCGCAGACGAGCGCGACCAGTCCCGCCGCGACCGCGATCATCGCCGCGTCGCGCGCCAGCATCGAGGCGGTCTTGCCGTAAATGAACGACTCGAGCCCCGCGGCGTTGCCTCGGCTCATCGACTGCACGATCCCCAGCACCGCCACGCCCAGGCCGAAGAACACGCTGAGCACCGCGCCCAGCGCCACGTCGTCCTTCAGCCGGGTTCCGTGCCGGATCGCCAGCATGCACCCGATGCCCGCGGCGCTGGAGAGCACCGCGCCCAGGAGCAGCCCGGGGAGGGACTTGCCATCGCCGCCCAGCGCGGTCATCACGATGAAGGCGATTCCGATGCCCGGCAGGGTGGCGTGGCTGATGGTGTCGCCCATCAAAGCGCGCTTGCGCAGGAGCATGAACGTGCCGATCAGCCCGGCCGCCACGCCCAGCAGGATCGTGCCCACGACCACCACGCGGGTGTTGTAGTCACGCAGGGTGAGCACCCGCAGGGCTTGGCTGAGGTGATCCGCCACCGCGGCGGTCAGCAGAAGGCCCGCCCTATCGGCGCCGCAGCTCACGGGCCGCCTCCTGTTTGCGCGATCGCCTGGGCCGCCTCGTCGAGCAAGGTCAGCCGCCCGCCGTAGGTGCGGTGCAGGTTGTCACGGGTGAACACGTCTTGCGTCGGGCCCGCGGCGACGATCCGCATGTTGAGCATGATCAGGTGGTCGAAATACTCCGAGACGGTCTGCAGGTCGTGGTGGACGACCAGGACGGTCTTGCCGGCGCGGCGAAGCTCCTGGAGGAGCGCGACGATGGCCTTTTCGGTGGCGGCGTCCACGCCGGCGAAGGGCTCGTCCATGAAGTACAGGCTGGCGTCCTGGACCAACGCGCGGGCGAAGAACACGCGTTGCTGCTGCCCGCCGGAGAGTTGGCTGATCTGCCGGCCGGCGTAATCCGCCATGCCGACGCGCTGCAGCGCTTCCATCGCGGCCTCGCGGTGCTTGCGTGTCACGGGCCGGCACCAGCCGATCTTGCCGTACCGCCCCATCGTGACCACGTCCAGGGCGCTGACCGGGAAATCCCAGTCGACGCTTTCGCGTTGGGGGACATAGCCGACCAGGTGCCGTTGCTTCGCGTACGGTTTGCCGTAGATGAGCACCCGGCCGGAGACCTTGGGCACCAGGTCCATCGCGGCCTTGATCAGCGTGCTTTTGCCCGCCCCGTTGGGCCCGATAATCCCGATCAGCTTGCCCTGCGGGGCGTCGAAGTCCACGTCCCAGAGGACCGGTTTGCGGTGGTACGCCACGGTCATGTCGTGGATCGATAGGGGGGCTGTGCGGGGGTGCTCGTCCCCCGTGGCCATCTTGGCGGTTGCCGGCCAGAGCCGGCTGGCGAGCCCCGCCTTGGCCGCCGACAAGCCCGCCACCGCATTCCGCACCGATTCGTACGCAGCCATCGCCTACCCCCCTGTCTGGCTCAACCGACCTTGCATGCCCCCAGCCGGCGCTTCACCACCCAGGGCCCTGGTGATGGTCGTGACGTTATGGTCGATCATTCCGATGTACGTGCCTTCGTAGGTGCCGGGGGCCCCCATCGCATCGGAAAAGAGCTTCCCCCCGACCGCGACGTCTTTCCCGCGCGCCCGGGCCCCCTCGACCAAAGCGCGCACGTTTTTATCTGGGACACTGGACTCGACGAACACCGCCCGCAGGTCGCGCTCGACGATCAGATCGACCAGCCGGTTAATGTCGTCCAAGCCCGCTTCCGACTCGGTGGAGATGCCCTGGATCCCCAGCACCTCGATGTCGTAAGCACGCCCGAAGTAGTTGAACGCGTCGTGGGCGGTGATCATCACCCGGCGGGGCTTGGGGATCGAGCCGATCGACACCCGCGCGTACGCGTCCAACGCCTTCAGTTGCTCGATATACGCCTGGGCGTTGGCCTGGTAGTAGTTCCCGTTGGCCGGGTCGTACTCGCCCAGCGAGCGGGCCACGGCTTCGACCGCTTTCATCCACGCCTGCACGTCCATCCACACGTGCGGGTCGTAGTGCCCCTGCATGCCCGGGGGTTCGAGCAGGTATTGCTCGTCCACCAGCTCGGTCACGGCGAACACCGGCTGGTTCCGAGCCAGCTTGACGAGCATGTCGCCCATCTTTCCCTCGAGCATCAGGCCGCTGTAGAACACCACGTCCGCGCTCTGCAGCGCCTTGACCGCTCCGGCGGTCGGGCGGTACAGGTGCGGGTCCACCCCCTCGCCGATGATCCCCTGCACCGTTGCCTTGTCGCCGGCCACTTGCTTGACGATGTCGGTCACCATGCCGACGGTGGTCGTGATTTTGTAAGGGTAG
>JAJUHR010000350.1 GCA_029267795.1 Planctomycetota bacterium | reverse complement strand
GGGCCGATCCCGTGGATCTCCAAGAGCCGGCCTTCCAGCTCCTCCGTGGTGCGACGCGGGTCCTCGAACCAGCCCAGGTCTAACTCCCCAGCCGCCACACGCTGCGCCAGCCTCACGATGCGCTGGGCCCGGTACCCGACCTTGCACCGCCGCTTGAGCGCGTCGGGCCTCACCGCCGCCAGTTGCCCCGGGGTGGGAAAGCCACCGCCCCCCACGTGCTCGCACAGCAGCGCGTTCATCCGCATGGTGTTCGGCCAGGATACGTTGCACCCCGTGATGGTCTTGACGATGTCTTCGAACACCGTCGGCGAGCGAAACAGCCGATCGAACCCAGCCCGACGCGCCTGCGGGTGAAGCCGCCGCCACGCCGAAAAATCCTCATCCAGCCGCAACATCCGCCGCACCTGCCTCCGCAGCACCTCGGACTCGGCCCGGCCCACCGGAACCCCGCACCGCACCCGCAATTCCCCGCCGCGATCCGGCTGGTCCACCACCACGCCGATCAACCGGTCCCCCTCGCCCCGCAGTGGCCGGTAAAGCGCCCGGGCCTTCGGCTCCCAACGGTTCGGCGCCAGCAAAAAATACCCATAACTGCACACCGCCCGCGCCAGATCGAAACCCCCCGGTACCGCAACGGTCAGCGTCGAACCCGAACCTCCCATTGCAACCATCCCCCTACCGCTTGTCGATCGGAAACAAAAGCATCGCGATCGATCGGCACAGCCGGTCACCCAACCGCCGGTACGCCTCGTAATACGTGGCCGCCTGCTGCATGATCTGGCCCGCGCTCACCCCCGCCTTGGCCACCAGCCCGTCCTGCGCCGCCACCGCCAAGTCTTCCCGGTCCCATTCGAAGTGATATTGAAAACCGTACGTCCTCTGCCCCACGCGGAACGCCTGGTTCTTGCACGCCTTGGTCGACGCCAGCGTCACCCCGCCCGCCGGCAGCGCCTTGACCTCCTGCCCATGCAGGTGGAACTGCACCGTATCCCACCCGATCCCAGCGAACAGCGGGTCCATCGTCCCCGGGAATACCAGCTTCACCGGGCCCCATCCCACTTCCGGGGCCGGCATCGCCCCCACCTGCCCGCCCAAGGCCGCCCCGATCAGCTGCGCCCCCAGGCACACCCCGACGATCGGCACCCCCGCCTCGTGAGCCTGCTTGAGATATCCCATCTCCCCCGCCAACCACGGGTGCTGCGAAACCTCATCGACGTTCATCGGACCGCCCATGCTCACGATCCCATCCACGTCGTCCAGATCCGCCGGCACGGGCTCTCCAGCGTGCAGCCGGAACATCCGCAGCCGATGCCCCTGACCCCGCAAGGCCGCCCCGATCGCCGCCGGGCCCTCCGTCGGCCAATGCTCGAACACCAACACGCTCATAGGCTGTATCCCATTGGGGCGGGCACGAGTCTGTCGCCCCCACCCGATAGTGTCAACCGCAGCAGATTACACCCTCCGCCGCCCGCTTGCCGATACAGGCGGTATGGCCCTCGTCGCACCCACGCTCATCTTGGTCAGCGGCGGGCTTCGCAGCTTGGTCGCCACCGCCGCAGCCGTCGCCGCCGAACAGCACCCGCCCATCATCCTGTTGCACCTCAAAGACCGCAGGCCCAACCTCAAGACCCGCACCGAATACGCCCACCGCCAAGCCAAACACTTCGACTTGGAAAACTTGATCGAAGTGGACCTGCCCAACCTCAAACAGGCCGACCCTAATACCCCCGAGCCCCGCGAACTGCCCGACCACCTGCCCCTGCACCACGCACAGATCCTCACGCTCGGCCTTGCCCAAGCCGTCGCCTTAGGCGCCGACAGGCTCATCTGGCCCGTGCAACCCAACGCGGATTTTCCCGCCGTCGCCCGTCTGGCCGAGCAGGTCACTCTGGCGCAGCACCTGGCGCAACTCGACCTGCCCCAGGGCACCCATCCCCCCGCGGTCGACGCCCCGCTCCTGGACCTGACCGATCAGCAGGTGCTCGAACTAGGGGCCCAACTCAACGTCCCCTGGGACCTGGCTTGGTCCTGCCTGCTTCGCGGCGAAAACCCCTGCAAGGTCTGCGACGCCTGCCGCCGCCGCCAAGCCGCCTTCGAAGCCGCCGGGATGATCGACCCCCTCCTCGAACACCCTCTGCCGGCCCGTTAAACTCCGCACCATCCACCCAGCCGGACCGGCTAAAACCCGATACCCCACCGCCCACGCTTATCCGGACCTTCACGGCCTCGGGTTCGAACCCCCTTCTTGATTCGGGGGTCAACCCAGCCCCTCCTTGTGGCGAAAATCATAATTGATAGACGCCGTTGGCAGCCGCCGGTCGAAAAGAGCTTCAATCGTCACCGCAGGGAGAACCCACCATGCACCCGGTCCTGAACCAGAACCTGTTCCTCGTTAAAGAGCACGTCGGGGCGTTCAAAGCCTCCAACAATTTCGACATCTACGACCCCAACACCGGCCAACCGCTCATGCAATGCCGCGAAGAGAACCTG
>JAJUHR010000040.1 GCA_029267795.1 Planctomycetota bacterium | reverse complement strand
GTTGGCGTTGGGTTTATAGGGGACGCGGAACTCTTGCCAGTAAGGGGGGCTGTCTGGGGAGTCCTGCCTCTTGATCTTGAAGCCGATGGTTCTTTCGGTTGTCGTGGTGGTGCTCATACGGGTTTAAAGCGTGTGGGTGGCGCGGTGGTCTGGGTTTCGTGTACTGAGTCGGTTGGGGGCTCTTTCCGAAGAGCTGCCGGCGCGAGTGCTGCCTATCTGCATGATGTTATGTTCTATCCATTGACCGGCTGGGGCCACCTTACCGGGAAGTCAATGTGCACCTGCCGCCGGGCCCATCGCAGGAACGCGCAGGCTTCCAATTGGTCGGCGAAAAACGCGGAATCGAGGTGTCCCAGGGCGCGGTGATGCTCGTCGAAGAGCCACAGGCCGGCCTGTTCCAATGGTTCCTCGCACCACTGAGCCTCGTGGACATTGTGCAGTGGGACGCGTACGAGGCTGTGGGGCGTGGCGATCTCCAGGGCTGGTGATGGGCCGGGGATCAGGGCGATCTGCCGGCCGTGGGACCGGGCGGCGTCGTCGGCGATCGAGCGGACCACGACCCACGCGGTGACCCCCAGCAGCAGGAGGGACATCGTTCGGACGAGCGGGCTGGACCATTGGATGGCGAGCCACCCAAGGAAGATCACCGAGACCAACGCCCCTGCCAGCACTTTCTGCCATTGGTAGCGTCGCAGCCGCTTGGGGGGCATCCAGAGCAGCTTTTCCGGGTCCTTGGCCGGGGGGACAGCGCCGCGTGAGGTTGCGGGCGGGGCGTCGCACGGGGAGGCGCCGCAGGTCTGGCCAGTGGGTGAGGCGTGGATCATGGGCGTTACCCGACGGCTACAGGTTGGGTCGTTGGCTTGGTGTCCGGGCTGGACTCGACGCGGCCGTAGGTGCGAGCCCGCGGGGTGACCAGCGGCGTGGGCACCGGCTCGTATTCGATGATCGGGCGGTTCCCTGCCGGGTCGTACTTGGCGATCGTGGTCTTGAGGAAGTTGGTGTCGTCGCGATTGGGGTAATCGGTGCGGTAGTGGCTGCCGCGGGACTCGCGGCGGAGGATCGCCCCCAGCAGGATCGCCTCGGCGTAGACCAGCATGTCGCCCAGCGCCCGCGTGAAGCTCAGGTGCTGGTTGGTCCAGCTGCCGGTGTCGCTGAGGCGTACGCTGCGGTATTGGGCTTTAAGCTCCTCCAAGGCGTTGTAGGCCTGGCGCATCCGACCCTCCTCGCGGACGACGGTGCACGAGTCGGTCATCTCCTCGCCCAGGCGCTGGTGGATCTCGTACGGGTTGAACCGGCCGTCGCTCTCGGTGAGACGCTGGACCTTGTCCTGCTCGCGGTGGACGGCGGCGTCGAAGATTGCGGCGGGGAGCGACGCGGCTGGCGCCTTCACGCCGTCACGGGCGTAGTTGGCCACGCTCAGGCCGCAGAACAGCCCGTCGAAGATGCAGTTGAGCAAGGCGTTGGCACCGAGGCGGGTGGCGCCGTGGTACTGGTAGTTGACCTCCCCGAAGGCGTACAGGCCCTGGAGGTTGGTCATCATGTTGTTGTGGGCGCCGTAGACCATGCCCTTGTGGTCGCCCTTGGCGGTGTAGACGGTGTAGAGCCCGCCCATGCTGTAGTGCACCGCGGGGAAGATTTTCATGGGCACGCGGTACGGGTCGTCGCCGGTGAACTTCTCGTAGATCTCGAGGATGCCGGCGAGTTTTTTCTTGGTGTCCTCGGGCAGGTGGGAGACGTCGAGGTACACCATCCGGCCGCCGCCGATGCCGTAGCCCTGCTGGCAAACGAAGAAGATCTCGCGGGTGGCGATGTCGCGTGGGACGAGGTTGCCGTACTTGGGGTACTTCTCTTCGAGGAAGTACCAGCGTTCGGCTTCGGGGATGTCGTTGGGGTGGCGGGGGTCGCCTTTTTTGCGGGGGACCCAGACGCGGCCGCCCTCGCCGCGGGCGGATTCGCTCATCAGGCGGCACTTGTCCTCGCCGGGGATCGCGGTGGGGTGGACCTGGATGAACTCCGGGTTGCCGAGCCGGGCGCCGGCCTGGTAGCAACGGGACGCGGCCGCCCCGGTGCAGATCACGCTCATCGTGCTCTTGCCGAAGACCTGGCCGCAGCCGCCGCTGGCGATCACCACGGCGTCGGCGCGGAACGCGCGGACCTGCATCGTGCGCATGTCCTGAGCGACGATGCCCCGGCAGATGCCGCTGTCGTCCAGGACCGGGGCGAGGAACTCCCAGAACTCATACTTGGTGACCTTGCCTTCGGCCTCGTAACGGCGGGTCTGTTCGTCCAAGGCGTAGAGCAGTTGCTGGCCGGTGGTAGCCCCGGCGAAGTGGGTGCGTTTGAAGAGGCTGCCGCCGAAGAGTCGCAGGTCGCGGTGCCCCTCGGGGGTGCGGTTGAAGGGGACGCCCATGCGGTCCATCAGGTCGATGATCTTGGGGGCCCAGTAGACCATCTCGTAGACGGGGGGCTGGTGGTTGAGGAAGTCCCCGCCATAGAGCGTCTCTTCCAAGTGCATCCACTCGGTGTAGCCCTGCTGTCGGGCGACGTCGTTGCAGGCGTTGATGCCCCCCTGGGCGCAGACGCTGTGGGAGCGCTTGACGGGGACCATGCTGAACAGGTCGACCGGCAGGCCGGCCTCGGCGACGCGGATGGTCGCCGCCAGCCCCGCCAAGCCGCCACCGACGATGATTACCCTGGGTTGACTGGCCATGAGCCTGTCTTTCGCTTGAGCTTGCCGATCGCCCGGGGCTGGGTGGCCCAGCGGGCTGGAACGGCTTGGTGTTATGGTCGGCTCCCTCCCGTCCCTATGGACGGACGCGGCGACAGTCCGACTCAATGCGTTTGACGCCACTGCGGTGAGCCCACCCGGGCCGCCTCTGTGACCGGGAACCCGTCCGGTGCCGGGGGGGCCGCGGGTGTCGGAGACGTTTCAGCGTGAACCTGGATGGTCTGCGTCGAAGCGAGATCGTGGCGAGTCGCCGCGATCACCGCGCCGATGGTGAACAGAGTCAGCACAATGCCCAACGCTGCGCAGGCGTACCCCCAGCGACGCTGCGCCGCCACGCTGACGGTCAAGCCCCAAGTGATCGCGGCTGTCCATAGCCCGTTGGCCCAGTGGAACACGACGCTGAGCGCCCCGACCAGGTAAAGCACCGGGACCCACCACGCGAACTGCAGGGCCTGCGCGACGGTCTGCGTGGCGTTGTGGGGATCAAACGGCGTTTCCCAACCCAACAAGTTCCAGCGCCATCGCAGCGTGGCGATGTGAAGGAAGATAAAGACCAGGGCGACGATCCCGGTGGTGCGCTGCAGGGTATATCGGACGTTGCCTCCGTAGGGGTACTGCTGCACGTTGGGCCGGCCGCTGAAGGTGTAAACCAAGCCCAGGCCGGCGTGGAAGGCGATGCTCAGCCACAGCCCGACCTCGACGAACAACAGCGTGGGGGTCATGTGGATGAAATCCACCTCGTGCTGGAAGAGGTCCTTGCTGACGACGGGACCCACCGCCAGTTGGAAGTTCGTGAACAGGTGCATGATCACAAAGAGACCGATGGGCACCACGCCGGAGAGGGAATGCAGCCGCCGCAGCAGGAAGTGGTGCCGCTCGAGGAACGAGCTGTCGGCCGCGGGGGAAGCGGTGGTGGTGGCGGTTTCGGACATAAAGGGGTGCCCCTGGTGGCTTGGGTCCGCGCTGCGATGCTGGCAGTAGCCCCCCTGTCATCTTTCACTTGGCGGGCGGGCTGCTCCAGAATCATTAGAGAATAATACCGCCAACCCGATCGTCAATGCCCGGTCGGATGAACTGAGGGAGAGGGATCGGATAAGCCGGTAGGTTCAGCGGCGCCTCGAAGGTCACCTGGCCAACTGGGCCATCTGGATGTAGCGGGATCGCAGCTTGTAGGCGGCCGAGGCGAGCATGCTGGCTTCGTCTTCGGTGAGGTTGCCTTTGGTTTTCTGCTCGAGGACCCCGATCATGTCGATGTGGTGGCGTGCCAGGTCCAGGTGCTGGACGCGCTGGCCGGTGACGGGGTCGGGGATCGCGCCGAGGGCGAACAGGGCTTGGGTGACCAGGGTGTTCAGGAGCGATTCGAAGTTGGCGGGCGGGAGGCCGCCGGGCAGGGAGGGGCCGCCTGGGCCTGCCCCTCGAATTTCCGCGGCTTTGGATTGCTCGGCCAGGCGTTGTTTTTCTTTCTGAGCTTCCGCTTTCCAATCGGTGTCGATGTGGATCTTGGGGGCGTTGGTGGGTTCTGCCATGGCTAGGGGATCCTTCAATCGGGCGGCGGACAGGCACGCGGATCGCTTCTACAAAAAGTATACACCGCAGCCCTGGGCGTCACACCGCCAGCCGTTCGCGCAGCAGCTGCCGCAAGCGGTGGGTCCATTGCTGGAGCAGGGGCCGCTTGTGTTCGAGGGTCAGCCGCACGGAGACGCGCTGACCGGGATAGAGCACGTGGGACTGCGGGCCGGAGACCTGGGGCAGTTCCAACCACAGCTCGAACTGCGGTCGCATGGCCCTGGAGCCCTTGGGGTCATCGGGGTTGGTGGCGATCTGGCCTCCCGCGGCGTAGCCTAGCGCGGGGTGCGGTAGCTCGGTGTGGCCGGAGGGGAACGCGCGGACGAGCTGGCTCTCGATCACCTGATCGGGTCGGCAGTCGGACCGCAGCTCGACGGTGCGGATCCGATTGCCGGCGTCGAACATCAAAGCGGCGTGAGCCTGGTCGACCAGGGCAGTGACGCGCACCGTCTGCAGGTCCACGATTTGAGCGACCACCTTGCCGCGTTTGACGTACTGGCCGACCCATTGCTGCATGAGGCCACCGACGAGGATGCCCTGGCGCGGGCTGCGCAGGACGAGATTGTCCAGGCGCTGTTCGATCTCGGTGATTTCTTCCTGCACGGCCTGGATCTGGGCGATGGCGACGTTGGCCTTGACCTGATCGGTGGCGACGGCTTCGTAGTGCTGCAGCCGCAGGCGCTTGAGCAGGGCGACGCGTTCCTCGTGCTCGGCGCGGAGCTGGGGGTTGTCGGCGGTGAGGATCACCTGCCCGGGGCGAACGTAGTCGCCGGTCTCGACCAGGACCTGCGTGACGAAGCCCTCGGTCTGGACCGCCAAGTCGAGGCGGTCCGCCCCTTCGACGACGCCCACGGCCCGGCGATGGTCCGGCATCGGCACGGCGCCGACCGCGGCCAGGGTCAACGCCGCCCCCAGCAGGGACGAGACCGCGGCGCGGGCGCGGTGCTCGTGCAACGCCGGGCTGGTAACCAGCCAGTGCAGGAACTTGGCCAGGGGGAACAGCAGCCACGCGACAAGCGACCACACGGCCAGGATCACACCGATCGCGAAGAACTTGCCGGCGATGAACAGGATGATCCCTGCCAGGACCAGAAACCGGTAGACCTGGCTGGACACGCCGAAGATCGCGAGGATCACGCGCTCACGCCGGCGCGAGGTGACCGGTTGGGCGTTGGTCATCCCGAACACGTATCGCTGCACGAGCCACTGCAGGTGCCGGGTGGCCCGATCGTACAGGTTGGGGACCTCGAGCAGGTCGCTGAGCATGTAGTAACCGTCGAACCGCAGCAGCGGGTTGGCGTTGAACAGGACGGTGGCGACCGAGGCCATGAACGTGGCGTTGTAGGAGAGCTGGCGGAGGGTCGAGCCCGGCTCGGCGTGCAACCACAGCAGGGCCGCGGCACCCGCGGCGGCCAGCTCGAAGATCATCCCCGCGGCCCCTACGAGCATGCGCCGCCAGCGGTCGGAGAAATTCCAGCTAGTGGTGGCGTCGACGTAGGGCACGGGGAACAAGACCAGCGTCATCACGCCGACCTCGGGCACGGCGCCGCCCAGCCGCTTGCACACGAGCCCGTGGCCCAGCTCGTGCCAGGCCTTGATGAGCGTAAACACGAGCATCATCCACAGCCAGTTGCTTGGCGCTAGCACGCTCTGGGCGTCGCCGACGAACTCGCTGGCGTGGGGCAGGAACTGGGCCGTCACGAACCCCACCCAGAGCACCCAGGCGATCAAGCACCAGCGGTTCAGGAATGGGCGGAAGAACGGCAGCAGCCAGGACAACAGGCGGTCGGGGTTGAACAGGGGGATCCGCAGGAACAGGATGCTCGAGGCCTGGCCGACCCAGTGCCGCAGGGTGCGCTTCTGGCGGCGGCGCAGCAGCGGCTCGGCGTCGGGCGGCACGTCCACCCGCAGCAGGTTGGACTCGTTGAGCTGGGACAGCAGCCCGATCACCTCGTTCTGGGTGGGGGCAGCGTCGCCGAAACGCTCGAGGGTCAGCCGCCAGACCTCGTCGACGGTGCGTTTGCCGTCCAGCAAGCCGACGAAGTGGTACGCCGCGGGATTGAGGCGGAAGAAGTTGTTGCTGATCGGGTCGTGGACGACGTGCCAGGGCTGGCCCTGGAACAGGCGGCGGGTGATCTGGACCTGAGGCCGCAACGTCGGCGACAGGCGGCTCACCCGGCTCCAGGATTCGCTGAAGGTAGGTCGATCCATAGGGCACGAGCCAGAGTCAGGGGCCCGACGAGCATCCGGGCGCAGGCGGTGGGCTTCACTGCGGCTACCACCACAGCCACAGACGCAGGGTATCGATCAGGCGGTGACTGGCGATCCAGCGGATCGGTCGGCGGCCCACCTCCACCTTGGCCAGGCCTTGCATCCCGGGGCGGAGCCAGTCGGCGGGCTTCTCGAGCCGGCAACGCAGCTCGAACCCGTTGACGCCGTCGAGCGGGAACGCCATCGGCACCACGCGTTCGACCTGGAACGCGAAGGCTTTTTCCGGCTCGCTGCGGGTGGCCAGCTCCCCCGTGCGGCCCAGGGGGTTATCGATCAGGTCGATGTCGGCCTCGTCCACGTGGACCAGCGCCACCAAGTTGTACAGCGGGGCCACCTCGAAAAGGGTGTCGCCCTGCTCGATCGTGGTGCCGATCTTGTCCCGCCAGTAACCGCTGAGCACCACGCCTGCGACGGGTGAACGGATGGTGGCGCGATCGAGGCGGTACTGCAGGAGCTTGATGTGGGCGCTGAGTTGCTCGATCTGAGCCTCGGCCTGCTGGGCCTTGGCGCGGGCGCCTTCCGCGATCGCCTGGGCGCGTTCGAGCGTGGTGACCTTCAGCTGCCCCTGGGCCTCGGCCAACTGCAGCCGCAGGTCGGTCGTATCCAACTGGGCCAGGACGTCGCCGGCGGACACGGTGACGCCGGGCTCGACCGAGACGTGGTCGAGCCGCCCTTCGATCGGCGCCGAGACGATGCGCTTCTCCTCGGCTTCCAGGACGAACGGCGAGGTCACGCGGTACGGCCAGGTGCCGAAGGCCGCGTAGATCAAGCCCGCTGCCACGACCACTCCCGCCAGCTTCCAGGCCACGTGCTTGGGCCCGACCAGGTAGCTCAGCAGCCATTCGAGGGAGTGCCAGGTGTGGACGACCAGCCAGCGGTCGCTGCGGCGGCGGCTGGCCAAGTGTGGGGCGACCACATCGGCCACGAGCTGGAGTTGCTGGATCAAGCCGGGGTCGAAGGGGAGGTCGGCTCGCTCGAAGGTGAGCACCCCGACCCATTCCTCGCCGTTGCGCAGCGGCACCGACAGGGCGTGGTGGCCCGGACGGTCGCCGATGAGCTTGCGGTGGGCATGGATAACCGCCTGAGCGAGCAGGGGCTCGGCGTCCGGGGGCACGGGGCAGACGATCGGCTGCTGCTGGTCGAGGCACTCGGCCATCGCCAGCTCGGTCGCGGACACGAGCTCGCTGTGCCGTTTGATGTGCTCGGTGTCGCTGATGGCGATGACGCGGACCGCTCGGCCGCGAACCCACCCCAGGCTGACGCGTGCGCACCGGTGCTGCACGGCCAGCTCGTTGACGAGGTTGAGCACCGCGCCGGCGAACCCGCGTCCCCCCTGGCTGACGGCCAGCAGGGCCAAGGCCCGGCGGACGCGCTGGGCGTCCTCGCGGTGCTGCCGGGCTTCCTGCTTGGTGTCGTAGCCCTCGAATAGGCCCGCGGCGATCTCGCGCAGGGCTGAGGCGGGTTGGTCGGTGGGGGCTTCGCGGGTCAGGCCCACGGCCGTACAGACGGCGGCGGGGCGGCCGGCGGTGCGCAGCACGGTGACGTACACGCGGGCGTCGGGGATCGGCTCCTGGTCGGGCTGATCGATCTCGATCTCGAACATGTGGCTGACGCCCCGCTGGAACCCGCTGGTGGCCGCCTCGCGCATCATCTTGATGGGGGCGCTCTCAGGCCCGTCGGCGGCGAGTTCGGCCGGCCAGAGGCAAGCCAGGTGCAGGTTCTGATGGGCGTCGGTCAGCCAGATCGCCCCATAGCGGGCGCCCACGATGGCGCACTGCAGATCCAGCATGCCGCGCAGGAACGCCTGTCGATCCTCGGCGGCGTGAATCTGATCGATGAGCTTGCTCCAGCCGCGGGGGTCACGACTTGTGGCTTGTGCCTGGGACATGGTTAACGACCCTGGTCCGCGGGGACCCCAGCCGAGGCCACGCCCGCCGGTGGGGAAAAGGACACGGTGACGTGGCTGCCCGCCGGCAGCCGATCGGGGTTGGGGACTTCGATCCGGACCAACCGCGTGTTGCTGGCGGCGTCCGCCACGAAGGCTAAGTGGACGATCCGGCCCTGGATGGCCTTTCCGAAGCCGGGCAGGCTGCACTGCACCCAAGCGGGGCCGCCGGCCTTGAGGTTCAGGGTTTGCTCGGTAGGGACCGCGGCGTCGACTTGCAAGGGATCGGTCACGACCAGTCGCAGGACGGGTTTGAGGGGTTCGACGGTTTCGCCCTCAGCGATCTCGAGCGCGTCGACCACGCCCGCCATCGGGGCCCGCAACACGTATTGGTCGTGCCGGGCCATGGTCTGGCGTAGCTGAAACATCGCCTCCTCCACCTCTTGCTTGGCCAGGGCCACCGCCAAGTCGGCCAGGGCGGTGCGGATCTGGGCCCGGTCCAATTCGATGGGCTTGGCGGCGTCCTTCTCATAAGCCTTGCGGATCGCCTCCTCCTCGATACGGGCCAGTTTGAGTTCCTCTTCCGCGGACTTGACCTTCAGGTCGCTGGTGGCACGCAGGCGGTACAGCTTGACCAGCGCGTTGCCCTCCTCGTCAAGCAGTTCCAACAGAACCTGGCCTTCCTCGACGCGCTCACCGGGCTGGACGTAGACCTTGATGACCTTGCCCCCGATGGTAAAGCCCAAGTCCAGGTCGTGACGGGCGCTGGTGAACGCCTCGATATCTGCCCTGCAGACCCCCCCGGCCAGAGTGAGGATCACCGCACAAGACATAAGTACAATCGATCGGGTGACTTGCAAGCGGTTACCCCTCGAGTAAAACGTCCCCCACGCACGGATAGGTTGCTTCATTGTAGAGATTTTAATCGGTTATCAGGGCCTCGATCCAGTGCGGCAACCGGCTCAGACGTTTCTTCTTTGTTGTGCCGGTAACGTTGGGTGATTCTTCCTATGTAATTCGGCTCATCCTGGAGAACTGATAAAATTGTGTTTTTCGACGTTTTCGACCGATTCGAATCCCACGGAGGTATTCCATGCCGGAAAACGACTTGGAAACCGGCACGTCGCTGCGCTTGAAGTTCAACGAGCAGGGCTTGGTCCCGGCGATCGTGCAGGACATCGACACGGGTCAGGTGTTGATGGTCGGGTGGATGAACGCTGAGGCCTTCGAGCAGACGCTGGCCAGCGGCCAAGCGACGTTCTACTCTCGCAGCCGCAAGAAGGTATGGGTCAAAGGCGAAACCTCGGGTCACATGCAGGAAGTGGTCGAGGTGCGGGTGGACTGCGACCAGGACGTGGTGCTGCTGCGATGCCGGTCGCGAGGCCCGTGCTGCCACGCGGGGTATCAGAGCTGCTTCTACCGCCGGGTGGAGCCAGGCGGCAGGCTGAGGTTCATGGAAGAGAGGGTCTTCGACCCGGGGGCGGTCTACAAAGACTGATCCAAGCGAAGGATGCCTGGGCCAGCGCCTCCTTATACATACGACGTCACCGGTTATTAAGGTTAGTTATGGTCAAGATTAGCCGAAGGAACATCGGCTCCGCTTCTATTGCAGACCTAAACGGCCGCCTGGAAGCGGTCCAGGATCGCCTCCAAGACTGGGGGGTTCAGGCGTTATTGGTCACCAATCGTAAGGACATCCGTTATCTGACCGGGTTTGTTGGGGAGGACAGTTGGGTGTTGATCGT